>JBCCQO010000323.1:0-4244 GCA_039024595.1 Pseudomonadota bacterium
ATCGAGATCATTCGTGAGAAGAACCCGAAAGCGCCCATTCTCACCTTTCGCTATTCGATTACCTATCTGCTGTTGTTGTTCGTTGTAATGCTGTTGGACCACTATCTCATGACTGTTCCCGGCGCAAACTTGGGTGCGTTGCAGACTGCGCTTAGCCCATGAGCGAGCCGATCTCTAGCGCAGGCAAGCAAACGACCCGGCAAAGCCAGGGCGTTAGGATTACGGTGATCGCGATCCTAGTATTCATGTTGGTCATCGTAGCGGGCTTCATCTATCGCATTGGTCAGCCAAGGCTCATGTCGACGAGCGAGCTTCAGGTTAACGGCCTCTATTTGCTCGAGCCGCCTCGCGACATCGGCAGTTTCGAATTGCTCGATCATCGAGGACAGCCGTTCACTCAGGATTCCTTAAAGGGAGGCTGGACTTTGGTGTTTTTTGGCTTCACCTACTGTCCGGATATCTGTCCGACGACTTTGGCGTTTCTCGATCGTTTCGTCAGCGAGCTGGAAGGCACCGAAGCGGAAAACACCAATGTGGTTATGATCAGTGTCGATCCGGCGCGGGACACCGTAGAGCAGTTGGCGAGCTACGTTCCCTTTTTTAATGAGTCCTTTACCGGTGTGACCGGCGAGTTTCTGGACTTGTTTCGCGTTGCAACGAATCTAAATGCTCCCTTCAGGAAGGAGCCGGGCCAAGGCGATGACTATGAGGTCAGCCACAGTGCCAATGTCGTTTTGATCAATCCTCGCGGCCACTACCACGGCTTCTTCAAGGTGCCGCTGGACCTGGCGAAAATGAAGGTCACTTACCGGGCGGCACGTTACCTTTGGGAGCGTTAAGAAGACCTGCGCACCCGCTTAGCTAGCCACTTGCTGGTGGGCGAACAAGGGAAGTACATTCGCGGTCCGTTCCGCTCACAGGCTCGTGAGCACTAGCCGCTAAACACGAGAGAATAAGTCAAAAGTGAATTCGCCGAAGCCAGACCACAACCGCCCTCTTGTCCTCGTCGATGGCTCTTCCTATCTGTACCGTGCTTATCACGCTCTCCCTGCGTTAACCAATTCGAAAGGGGCCTCCACCGGAGCAGTGAAAGGCGTGATCAATATGCTCCGCCGCTTGCTGAAGGATTACCCGGAGAGTGTCGTAGCGGTTGTCTTCGATGCAAAAGGCAAAACCTTCCGAGACGAGATCTACCCGCAGTACAAAGCTAATCGCCCACCCATGCCCGATGAGCTTCGAGAGCAGATCGAACCGATCCACTCAATCGTTCGGGCGATGGGCTTACCGCTCCTGTGTGAGCCCGGGGTAGAAGCCGATGATGTGATTGGAACCCTTGCAAGGCGCGCGAGCGAGGCCGGGCAAGCGGTCGTTGTATCGACAGGCGACAAGGACATGGCTCAACTCGTGAATGAACGAGTTACCCTAGTCAACACCATGACTGACACGCTGATGGATATTCAGGGCGTGATCAATAAATTCGGTATTCCCCCTGAGCTGATCATCGATCTGCTAGCTTTGATGGGTGACAAGGTTGACAACATTCCCGGTGTTGCTGGAGTGGGTGAAAAGACCGCCTTGGGTCTGCTACGAGGTCTGGGCGGATTGGATGAGATCTACGCTAAATTGGACGAAGTCGCGACCTTAAGCTTTCGCGGCGCAAAGACGATGGGGGATAAACTTGCGAAGGAGAAAGACAACGCCTTCTTGTCCTACAAGCTTGCCACCATCGCTACAGACCTTGAACTTCCCAGTGAGTTTAGCGAGCTGACGACTGGCGACGCGGACCGTAACGTTCTGCTCGAGCTGTTTCGCGGCCTAGAGTTTAAATCCTGGGTCGACGAGCTTGAGAGCGGTGGAGATGGGCGCGGCGGTTTAGCAGACGCGGCGAAGGCCAGCGCAGGCTCGGACGGAGTCGGCGGTGACAACGGCGTTGACTCACTCAGTGATGGCAATGCGCTTGATGTTGATACCGTTCTCGAAAAGGCTGATTTTGATCGCTGGCTAGCCAAGTTGAAAGCCGCTGAGTTATTCGCCTTCGATACAGAGACCACGAGCCTCGACTACATGCAGGCCGATATCGTTGGCGTCTCTTTTGCGGTAGAACCCGGTGCGGCAGCCTACGTGCCCCTTGCTCATAGCTATCCGGGGGCCCCCGCGCAGCTTGATCGCGATGTGGTTTTGGAAGCGCTGCGACCTCTATTAGAAGATTCGAACGCAAAAAAGGTCGGTCAAAATCTGAAGTACGATGCCAGCGTCCTTGCCCGTTACGGAATCACCCTCGAGGGCATTGCCTTTGACACCATGCTCGAATCTTATGTCTTGGATTCCACCGGGTCCCGACACGACATGGATACCCTGGCGATGCGCTATCTGGACCGGTCGACCACGCACTTCGAAGATGTAGCCGGTAAAGGCGCCAAGCAAATCACCTTCGATCAGGTCGCGATCGAGGAGGCATCTCCCTATGCGGCTGAAGATGCAGAGGTCACCCTTGCACTCCACCAAACGCTATGGCCGAAACTGAGCGCCGAGCCCAAACTCAACGCCGTTTTCACGGAGATCGAACTGCCTTTGGTCTCGGTGTTGTCGAAGATGGAGCGCTGCGGTGCTTTACTGGACGAGGGGCGCCTATGGGATCAAAGTCGTGAACTCGGTCAGCGGCTGCAAGCTTTGGAAGCGGAGGCCCACGATTTAGCCGGTCAGGTGTTTAATTTGGGCTCTCCCAAACAGCTTGGCGAAGTCCTGTTTGAAAAGCTGCAAATACCGGTGCTTAAGAAAACGCCCAAAGGTGCTCCGTCGACAGCGGAAGATGTGCTGCAGGAACTGGCGCTGGATTATCCACTGCCCCGGCTGCTGCTGGAGCATCGCAGCTTGTCAAAGCTAAAAGGCACCTATACCGATAAGTTACCTGGGCTGATTAATTCGGAAACCGGCCGCATCCATACCTCCTACCATCAAGCGGTGACCGCGACCGGGCGCTTGTCTTCATCGGACCCCAATTTGCAGAACATCCCCATTCGGACGGAAGAGGGTCGTCGCATCCGCCAGGCGTTTGTACCACCGGAGGGATACCAAATTGTTGCTGCAGACTATTCGCAAATTGAGTTGCGAATAATGGCCCACCTATCCGAGGATCCGGGTTTGCTCGCTGCCTTTCGAGATGAAATCGATGTGCACAGCGCAACTGCTGCGGAAGTGTTTGGCGTGACCCTGGACGACGTCTCTGGTGATCAACGCCGAAAGGCCAAGGCGATCAATTTTGGTTTGATCTACGGCATGTCCGCATTTGGGCTCGCCCGCCAATTGCATCTGGATCGGGGCGAGGCACAGCGCTACATCGATGTTTATTTCGATCGCTATCCTGGTGTTCGCGAATACATGGACCGAACCCGGGCCTTGGCGCACGAGCAAGGGTATGTAGAAACGCTCTTTGGGCGCCGACTCTACCTTCCGGAAATCAACGCAAAAAACAAAATGCGGCAGCAAGCGGCCGAACGAACCGCAATCAACGCACCTATGCAGGGGACCGCGGCAGATATCATTAAGCGCGCCATGCTTTCCGTCGATCGTTGGCTGGACGAGGGGCAAGTCGAGGCGAAAATGATTATGCAGGTCCATGATGAGCTGGTGCTTGAGGTCAAGACTTCCGCCTTAGATGCAGTCTGTGAAGAGCTTTGCTCCCATATGTCCGCAGCCGCTGAACTGGCCGTACCCTTAGTGGTGGAAGCCGGTAGAGGTGCAAACTGGGACGAGGCACACTGATCCGTTCATAGCCTTAGTAGAAACAGGAAGCCCTTGAAGCGCTATCCTGTGGGCGAAGTTGGCGCTTACATACTTTCTGCCCCAGTCGTGCTCTCACGCAACTAGGCTGGATCCTTTCGACACTGTTTGATCAACAAACTCAGAAAAGACGCCAGAAAAGACGCCAGAAAAGACTTCAAATTAATTTGAACTTTCCGTAATTCTTAAGTTCTTACTAATCGTGACGCTTACAGCATCACATAAGACATCAGTGGCAGTGCATGGCTGCTGTTGTCACCCCTGAGAGACCCTGACTGCCCGGTTTGCCCTTCTCCTCGTTTAGCAACCGGGCTTTTTTTTGCCTCGCGTTTAGCAAGTATCGCTGCCCCGGTTAATTACACCGAAGGGTCCGTCAGCCAGAGGTCGAGCGTTTCCTGCAACTCGTCCAGACCCTGATGCTTGAGGGCTGAAAATAGCTGGCAACTGATTAGTTCCGCCAGATG
>JBCCQO010000324.1:0-4242 GCA_039024595.1 Pseudomonadota bacterium
CATCGCTCTGATGGTCGAAAACCGTTAACCGTCCGAGCAGTGAATCACTGCCCAAGGGTCCACTCAGGGCCAATCCTAGATCGCGGCGGCCGAACGTTCCCAGTACGCCGTTGATCCGTCCCTGGAACGCCTCTGTCGGCGTCTGGCTACGTATATTGATCAGTCCGGCCAGCGCGTTGGCCCCATGGAGTGTTCCTTGGGGGCCGCGTAAGACCTCTACCTGGTCAATATCATAGGCCGTAGCAATCGTCCCTAAGCCACTAAAATCGATGTTGTCGATTAACACGCCCACCGAGGGATTCAGTGGCTCAACGAACTGGCTGCGTTCACCGATGCCCCTTAGCTGAAAAAACCGGGTACGAGAGCTCCCGCTGGACGCATTCACGTTCGGTGCTAACTGCAGTAGATTTTCAAGATGAGCAGCGGTACGTGCCTTAGCGAGGGAGCCGGCTAAGACGGTCGAGCTACTCGGTTGTTCCAACCACGGTGTATCCCTGAGTTCGGCGGTAACCACGATTTCTTCGAGCGCCGAAGGCGCCCCTGTTTTTTCCTGCGCAAGACTTGGCGTAGCGGCGATTGTTAAGACCGCACCAGCGCTTGCGATAAAGCGACTGAGCCGCTTATGAAGCTCATCGGAGCGAGTGTTCGTTAAACGCCTTGGTGACACAGAAATAGGTGACACAAAACTAGGTGACACAAAACCTGGCGACACAAAACATGGGCAGCAAAGATTCAGATAGGAGCACGTGGTGAAAGGGTTCATGCGATTTATCCTCAGGCGCGACTTAAGCACTACTTGGACGCGAAAGGATGAAGCACAAGCGACACTCGCCGCAGCGTGAAATCACGCTCGCGAGAACACGGCTCTTGCAACCATCCCTCCGCCAGTATTGTCCGGATCAGGTTCAAAGGGTTCGCTTACGCATCTCAGGCCTAGGGCCACCCCCGGTTTGCCTTTTAAGTATAGCGTGCCGATCCTGAACGGCGCTAGCTGCTCGAGCTTTTGCTTAGAACAAGCGTCAGTGAACTAGCCGCTGGGGTGAACCGAAGCGCTGCGGGCTGCTAGACTCAACACCCTAAGCGCTAGCAATACTTTGTCGATAATTTCGCAGAAGCGCTCATACTTCGACCTTAAGCTAGCTCTGAGAGTCTACGCATGGACCAGGAAAATTCGCAGCCCGTCACGAGCATTGAATTCAATACCCTACCGGTAGATGCGGAGGAACGTTACTTCGATAGCAGCGTCGTGCAAGTACATCGACATGTACTTACCCAGATCCACCAGGCTCAGAAAAAACTCCTTACCGTGAAAAGCCTCTCGACGCTTGTGAAGTACTTACTGGAGGACTTTCCAAGCGTGTTCGCGGCACCGCAGGCTGAGTTGTGGCTGCACGATCCGGAAGGGCGCTTGGCAGCGCTGGCGCCGATCAGTGCACTGTTCGGCCGCCACCTGCGTTTCGAGTTCGACAGCGGTGAGCTGTACGAACTCTATAGCGATAGGCCTTCGGTATCGATCCTGTCCCTAGAGGACGAGCGCATGTTTGCGGTACTGCCGTCAGCGGGAACTGCCGTGGGTTGCATAATGTTGCCACTGTTCGATGGAAACCGATTGATCGGCAGCTATCATCTAGCCATCAGCGAAGACATGCACGCTGTGGGGGAGGAAGATCGACAATTGCTGCAAATGTTTTCCGCCCTATGCGCTTCTGCACTATTGCGGGTGGTGGAGTTTCAACACTCCGATCGCTATAGCCTTCTAGATCCGCTTACGGAGCTTGGTAATCTTCGCGCGTTTAGACGGAATGTCTTGCGTGAGTGCAGTTGGGCCCGACGGACACGGCAATCCTTGGCTCTGCTATCGATAGCGATCGACGGCCTCGAAGAACTAAGCCAGGTGCACGGGGAGTCGAGCTCGCGTTTCGTCCTGCGCAAAGTCTCTCAACGAATCTGCTCGATGCTTCGAGCTACCGACTACATTGCGCACATGCGCTTGGGCGAATTTTCGGTTCTCTTACCTCACTGCGGCGAACCTGATGCGCACACAATTGCAGAGCGCTTTCGCTTGGATCTGGATCAGCTTGCATTGGAAGATGAAAACGGTGCGGTGCTGTACGCTACGTTGAGCGTCGGCATGGTTTGCTGGAATCCGGTTGCCCATCCTGTTGCGTCAACGGAGACCTTGGGCAAGCAGCTAGAGAGCGAGGCCGAGTCTGCGATGCGTCGAGCGGAAAAAGCAGGGGGCAATCAAGTGTCTGTTGCTCGTCTGGGCGCACTGATGCTGTAACGTCCTTGCGGTTCCCAAACTTTGTGTTTGTTCTAACCCATACCCTCCGCTAAGCGGCGCCCGACGGTCGCCGGCCTATTGCTGGCTAAATAGCGCTTACGCCCCTCAGCCGTGGTACCATCGCGCGCAGTTTTTTTTGCTAAAACCTACTTTTTTTGGGGGATTCATGGCGGAGCAAAAAGCCACCAATGTTCATTGGCATGAGGGCGATATTACGCGCGCTCATCGTGAGAAGTTGCTGGGCCATCGAGGAGCGACTCTGTGGTTCACTGGCCTGTCGGGCAGCGGGAAGAGTACCGTAGCGGTCGCGCTGGAGGGAGTCTTACATGAGCGAGGGGCTCTTGCCTATCGCTTGGACGGCGACAATGTACGACTGGGCATCAACAAGAATCTAGGCTTTTCTGCAGAAGACCGAACAGAGAATATTCGCCGCATTGGGGAGGTCGCTAAGCTGTTTGCAGATTCTGGCGTCATTGCCCTCTCGAGTTTTATCAGCCCCTATGTGGCTGATCGGGACGGCGTTCGTGCCCTTCATGAAGCGGCCGGAATCGACTTTATTGAGGTTTTTGTAGACTGCGCTTTGGAAGCCGCTGAAGCGCGGGACCCAAAGGGGCTATACAAAAAGGCTCGCGCCGGAGAGATCAAGAACTTCACCGGTATCGACGATCCTTACGAGGCACCCGCGCAAGCGGAAATCCATCTTCATTCGGATCAACAGTCTCTCGAAGAAGAGGTAAACCTTATTCTAGCGGCGCTCGAACAGCGTGGAATCCTTAGCAGTTAGCTCCATTTGATCGTCAGAGATTTCAAAATAGACACGCTGTATCCAAGCAAGGACAAATCATGATCGACCCCCATGGCTCTGAGACGCTTAATCCTCTTTACGTTCGCGACGACGCTGAGCGGAATGCGCTTCTAGCTGAAGCGGAGCAGCTTCCCTCCTTAATTTTGAACTCGGCAGCCGCCGCAAACGCGGTCATGCTTGGCGCGGGCTACTTTAATCCACTTACCGGCTATATGTCGTTGGACGATGCGGTAGCGGTAGCGGAGAACTTGCACACAAGTTCTGGGCTGTTTTGGCCCGTTCCCGTACTAAATGTGACTGACGATGAATCTGTCTCCGCAGGTGCACGGATTGCGCTGCGTGATCCAAATGTCGAGGGAAACCCGATTCTTGCGATTATGGAAGTTGAGGCGGTCGAAGAAGTGTCAGCGGATCAGCTCTCGCGTATTGCCGAGAAAGTATTTCGAACACTGGATGCAGACCATCCGGGTGTCGCCACTTTTCTTGGCCTGGGGACTCGAGTGTTGTCCGGGCCTATCCAGGTGCTGAATTTCTCTTACTTTGCCGCCGATTTTCCCGAGACCTTTCGGACCGCCTACGAGATTCGCGATGCAATTGGCGAACTCGGCTGGGAAAAAGTTGTCGCTTTTCAGACACGAAACCCCATGCACCGCGCGCATGAGGAGCTGTGTCGTATGGCAATGCAAGAACTCGACGCGGATGGGATTTTGATCCATATGCTGCTCGGAAAGTTGAAGCCTGGCGATATTCCTGCCGATGTGCGCGACGCTGCCATTCGGAAAATGGTTGACGTCTACTTCCCTCCAAATACGGTAATGATTACCGGCTACGGTTTTGACATGCTTTACGCGGGTCCACGCGAGGCGGTCCTTCATGCTGTATTTCGACAAAACTGCGGTTGTACTCACCTAATCGTCGGTCGAGATCATGCGGGCGTCGGCGACTATTACGGTGGCTTTGATGCGCAAACTATCTTTGACGAAGAGGTCCCAGAGGGCGCTCTAGAAATAGAAATCTACCGCGCCGATCATACCGCCTACAGCCGAAAGCTGGATCGCGTGGTGATGATGCGAGACGCTCCAGATCATGAAAAAGAGGACTTCGTTCTTTTGTCGGGAACGGCCGTTCGCGAGATGTTGGGTAAAGGAATTGC
>JBCCQO010000325.1:0-4223 GCA_039024595.1 Pseudomonadota bacterium
AAGAGATCCGGCGAGCTCCTCTACCGACTCATAGTTCCCAGAAGGTTCTAGCACTATCCGTTCGTCACCGATAACAATATCGCCACCAGAGGACAGGATATTCAAGGATGCGAGGCTATCACCGAGCTGCTGTGGTGACAGTTTGAGCTCTGTGAGACGGGCATTTTGGTAGTCGATGTAGATAATTTCCGTTAGCTCACCGTAAATGTCCACTTTCGCCACATCGGGATCTTTCAGAAGCTCATCCCGCACGATCTCCGCAAAATCCGCTAATTCTGCCGCGGAATAGTCGCCTCCGGTCAGGCTGTAAATGTGACCAAAGACGTCACCGTATTCGTCGTTGACGATGGGTACGGATGCACCGGTAGGAAGCTCTGCGGTTATGTCTTCTACTTTTCGACGAAGGTCGTCAAAAATCGGCCGCATCTCATCGTAGCGATCCTGAAAGTCCACTGTGATTACAGAAATGCCGTTGCGAGATTCGCTGCTCAACTCGTCGAGCTCGGGCATCTCTTGGATTTTTTCCTCGATGGTGTTGGTAACGAGCTGCTCCACTCGCACCGGGCTGGCGCCTGGAAAGTAGGTCGTTACCGTTGCGGTACGAATCGTGAATCCAGGATCCTGCGCTTTGGGAAGTGCAAAGTAGGCGCTTAACCCCGCCATAAACAAGATTAGAACTGCTACCAAGGTGACCCGGTTATTCTCAAACGCCCAACTAGTCATACTCATGACGGCAATGTCCTAACGTTGTAGAACGCGCATACCGTCACGCGCATTGGCATGTCCAGCCACCAGAATTGTTTGCCCCGGTGACAAGCCACCCTCGATCGCAATACCGTCTTCGGTGATTTGACCCACATCCACTACTTGCTTGCGCAAAAGGGCGACGCCCGCCTCACTGGAAGGCTCCACGAGATAAATGAACGTCCCATTTTGATCCTGGCTCACCGATGAAACCGGGATGATGATTGATTCGCTACTTTGGTTTTTTGAAGCCAGAGCAATCCTAACTTCGGCCGCAAGGTTGGAACGAATCGAGTCGGGAGTTTCAATCAGCCGGAGCGTTACCGGAAAGCTGGTGTTCCCGGCACTCGCAACGCCGACCTCGGACACTTCGGCTGCGAACTGAGCTCCTTCAATGGATGAAAAACGCACTTGCGCGCTGAGGCCATCTTCGAAAGCGGCTATCTGGCTTTCCGGGACGTCAATCACCACCTCCCAGGCATCGCCGCAGTTCAGCCGAGCCACTTCTGAACCAGAGGCGACGTTTTCGTTGACTTCAACATCAACGCGGGCGACCGAACAGTCTCGATCTGCTTTTAACTCTGTGTACGACAAGTCGAGTTCTGCACGACGTAAAGCTTGCGCACGAGCTTCATAGTCCGCCTTACTGGCCTCTGCGGAAGCTAACGCTTCGTCAAGTTCCGTTCTAGAGGCATTATCGGCAGCGTAAAGCTGGCGGACGCGTTGATACTCGGCTTCATCACTCCTACGCGACGCATTTGCTTGTGCGACATCCGCCTTCGATTCTTCCAGAGCAACTCGATACGTTTCCGTATCAAGACGCGCCACCAGACTGCCAGCCGATACTCGATCACCCACAGAGATCGGTACGGCAATCACCGTACCCGCCACGCGAAAGGATAACTTCACTTCCTGAGCCGTCTGTGCTGAACCGGAAAAGGTTCGTAGACGCGACGAAGCGTCGGCGCTCATGACAGTCATCGCCTTGATGGGCCGCAGCCGTTCGACAAACGGAGTCTCTTCCTCACAACCTACCATGAGCAAAATGGACGGCAGGGCAGCAAGGTAAAGAACCAATCCCTTGCAGCGCGTTCTACTTTTCTCAGATGTATACACTGCGTTGGAACACAGTCTCTTCATGGGTTACTCGCTACGAAAGTCTGGAGGCGATCGAACCACGCGTCCCGCGTTTGTTCACTAGCCGCGTAATCGAAGAAGCCGATAGCCCGTTGCAGGGCAATCAAGTCAAGGAGATATTCATAGGTGGCATTGGCCGCCGCCAAGCGTTCGGTCAGATAGGAGCTTTGTGCATCGATCAAATCGATATAGTTGGAGCGCCCCCGCGTGTAGGAGTCGGTCACTAAGCTGAGCGTATTCCGGGCAGCCTTTTCCGACTGTTGTGCAAAGCCAATGCTCAGACGCGATGCACTTGCAGCAGCGACCGCATTGCGCGATTCGGTTTCCAGGCGCAGTTTAGTTTGATCGCGCTGCAACCCTAAACGCCTGAGCTGTACCCTAGCCTGCCTTTTGCGCGCCGCGATTGCATCACCCTGGTACAAGGGCAGAGATAGTTCAACGGCAACCTGCCAATCGTCGTCGTAATCGCGCGGCATCGAAGCACCGTCGTTATCAATGACTTCCTCAACGGAGGCCACTAAGTCTATGGTCGGCACGTAGCGCTGGCGCTTCGCCGCCAGTAACAGCCGGTCTTGCGAAGCGATCTGCGCAGCCAATTCGGCAAGTTCTGGCGAGTTGGCTTTTGCTTCCTCGCTCAAGAAATCGGCAAAGCGTCGTTCATTGTTGGGACCGCTAAGGTAGGTACCGAGCCTCGCATCACCAAAGATCTTCGGTCGGTCGACAGTGGTATCCGAAACGCCCAGTTCCGAGCTAATCGGTCGTTGCAGGACTTCATTGAGTGCAAAGCGGGCCTGCTGTAAGCCCGCTTGCGCGGCGGCCACGGCCTGTAAGTCGCTGGCAAGCACGGTTTCAAAACGGAACACTTCGGAGCGGTTGGCCGAACCCACTCGATAGCGAAATTGCGCGCGTTCTAGATTTGCACGGGTCAGTCGAATGTTGTCGCGCTGAATCTCAAGCTCCGTCTTGGCGATCAAGACGTTCAGGTAAGCGTTAGACGCCGCTTCGATCACATCGAGCTGGGTTGCCTGAAAACCGGCCTCTTCGGCGTCTTGAAGGTAACGAGTGGACCGGTAGTTACTAACGTTCGTCTCGGAATAAATCGATTGAGAAAGGCTTACCGACGCAGTAGTGGTTTCTGACGGAACGAACTCGGGGATAAGGGCAAGGTCGTCGTCAAACGCCTCCCAATCAACTCCAGCGCTCAGCTGGGGCAGTAGTGAAGATCGCGACAGCTTCGTGTCTTCATAGGCCGAGAGAACGTCCTCCTGTGCCACCGCTAAATCAAGGTTGTTTTGCAGAGCTTCGGCAATGACGTCGCTAAGACTCAGTTTTTGCGCGGACTCAGTGAGCGCTCCGATTGCGGATGCCTCAAACAAAACGTCGAACGGAACATTGGCGTTGATGGTCCTTGCGGTCGCTAGATTCACGGTGAGCCTATCTCGGGGAGTCAAAGCGACCAGCAACTGCCCAGGATCTCGCCCCAGTGCAATATCGCGTACATCGAGAGCCAGCCTCTTTGCAAGCTGAGCCGCGCTCGGTATGAGAGCAATCGAATACAGAAAGCCTGCTTCCGCATCTGCGCTACCGCTCGTCGACAGCACCGGAAGCCCCAGAGTCATAGCCTCATTCACTTGCTGAGCGCGCTGAGTGGCAGTGCGTCCCAGTTGTGGCAGCATGAACACGGCATCGGTACCCGCCGGTAAAACCGCCTCTAAAGACCCCGTACCGGCATAGTCGATGGTTGCTATCGAATAGGTGGGACTTTTGGCTTCCGCAAGGCCCTCAAGCGACCGAGAAATGGTAGGCACGCCTTCCCAAGTCGTTTTATCGACGACGATGGCGATCCGTTTCGCTTGTGTGCCTTGTTCGAAGCGCTCCAACGCCAAAACAAGATCGATATTTGCGCCAAGATAGTGCAGATTTTCGACGCCGCTGGTACCTTGCTCCGTCGCAGGGAACCCCTGTTCTTTTGCCGCGATCACAGCGGCGGCAATCACGGGCTTAGGCTTTGGCAGCGCCAGAACCAGATCGCTGCCCACGGGTCCTAGCGCAATCACTAGATCCACATCGGCGTTATTTACTAACGCTCTTAAATTGCTCTCAATGTCGCTACGTTTGCCGCTTGAGACGCGCACATTGGAGCGACTTATATCGAAGCGAAACTCCTCCCCACCCAGTTCAGAGAGCTCTGTTCGCAGCGCGGCTACGGCGTCGTCCATCCAGCGGGACGATTCGTCGAGGACGATTCCAACGGTAATAGCATCGGCTCCCGGCTTCGAATTTTGCGCAGGGGCGACAGCCGTGAAGCATAAAAAAAGTAAGGGTATTAGAAAGCGCATCAG
>JBCCQO010000326.1:0-4196 GCA_039024595.1 Pseudomonadota bacterium
AGACTAAGACTAGGACTGGGGCAAAGGACTCTAGCTAGAAAACGCACAAAACACTCCCTTAATCAAAACTGAAACTGCAAACGATCAGAGGGGTAGCGGTATGAAGACGGAGGTTGCCGTATGAACGGCTTTCGTCACTCTTCTGTTTCCCGCGCCCGAGGCGATGGTTGCCGCCATATCCTGAAGTGCAATGAGTTTGCCGAACAGGCGCTCAAAGCTCAGGTTGTCGATCTTGCCTTCATACTCGCTTGTGATCAAAAACGGACTGCCGTCACTTTTCTGATTGTGCTTTAACCTCCAGAGCAGAATTTCTATATTGCGCGCGCTGGTCGCCAGAATCTCCGGTTCGAACTTATCAAAGAGAAAGAACTCCCGGTTATACCCATAAGAGTGACGCAACATACCCAGGAGACCGACGATTAGGACGAATACCCGATCGCCGCCATAGCTTTCCTCAAAGCAAGCATCCATGGCCGCAAGCTCTTGGAGATCTCCTAGCTCGCGAAACCGTAAACTCCCGGGAGACTCTCGCAGTTGACGCAGGCGATTATCAACGCTGTTTTCATTGCCACGAGCGAGTTGATTGGGGTTGCGTGCATACATCTTGCGCATCAGCTCAAAGGTGATTTCCTGCGTTTCGCTGATAAACTCATCGGCGATTTGATTCACATCGGACTTGGCTAGGTTCTGCATTCGGTACCCGCTACACCCTGCCAAGGCTCCCATGCCAAACAAAGTGCCTAGTAAAGGAGGAGCGGCAAGCAGGAGGGAACGTCGGCTAAGGCGTTTTTGCAGGTAGGCCACCGGTGTGTGTTATCGCTTAAGCCAGCGCGCTCGACAGACTACTCGATCCAGCAACAAACCATCCGTCTCCATAAGTCATGCTCTCAAGAGGGCGACTGCTGTGCCTCGCGCAGCTGTGCCGCCAGCGATGCGAGAAGCTGGAAGGTACCAATAGGGTCTTCCTGTCGAGATTTCACGAGGTCCATCTCGAAACCCGAACCGACGGCTATTTCCGGAAGGCCGCTCGCAAACCCTTCCATGATGGCCTGTGCACATTCGCCAACGTCCATCCCATCGGCAATATGGGGATCTTCTTTTCCAGTTGGCTCGCCGGCGGAATTGAGCGCGTTTACGGCGACATTCGTGCGAATGAACCCGGGGGTAATTGTGGTAACTCGAATGCCATCGCTTGCGACCTCCGTGCGCAACGCGTCAAAGAACCCCATGACCGCATGTTTGGCGGCGCAATAACCCGTTCGCTGAGGTGCACCTACTTTTCCAGCAACGCTTGCAGTTACTGCGATGTGGCCTTCCCCTCGATTCACCATTGCGGGTAAAACGGCTTGGGTGAGGGCGATTTGTCCTAATACGTTAATGTTGAACATCTGCTCGTAGACTGTGAACGCGGTATCGATGCAAAAAGATCGTTGGGAGACACCCGCGTTGTTGAGCAGAAAGTCGATGTGGCCGAAGTGTTCTAAGACCTGATCTGCTTTTCCCTTTAGTGCCGCGTGGTCCGCGATATCAAGAGTCAAGACAAATGTGCCAGTCGCTCCCTTGTGGTCACAAGCGCTAGCTACTCGTTCCAACTCGGCTTGGTTTCTTGCGGAAAGCACCAGTCTTGCACCGCGCTCGGCCATTCGGAGCGCCAAGGCTTCACCGATGCCCGAAGACGCACCGGTGATCCAAACTACGCGTTCGTCATAGTTCATAGCTTCGTACATATTCTTATCTCGTTGTGATCGTTGAGTGCTGAAGTGTTCGAGAATCTGTCCGCGCTGCTTATTAATTATCGCATGAAGGCAAGTTTCGGCCAGCGATCGACTATCCAATGAATCGGTGGAGTGCTGTATCTTTAGCGGTGGTCACGCCCAGCTAGCTAATCAGAGGTAACTTCATGGAAACCCCTTCAAAGATCAAAGACTGTATGCGCAGGAACCCACTTACTATCAATGCGAAAGATAATCTAGTGCAAGCTGTTGAGACTCTGATTGAATATAAGCTTACCGGGGTAACGGTGGTAGATGATCAAGGAGCCCCAGTGGGTGTCTTGTCCGAACTCGATTGCATTAAGTCGGTCCTTAATGCGATCTACAATGATGGAGATCCGGAACACGCGCTGGTTTCTGACGCGATGACGGAGCAAGTTATTAGCTGTTCCCCCGGCGACAGTATCGTCGAGGTGGCCGCTGAGATGTTGTCAACGCATCAGCGGCGCAGACCAGTTATCGAAAACGGTCGACTGGTCGGGCAAGTCAGCTCGAGTAATGTACTTTGGGCTCTGATGGAGCATTCCCGCCGCAAAGTATTCCCTAAGTCTGTTGCATAGAGTGAGTAGGAGATTCGATTGCGTCGGTGCTGGCAAAAATTTCGCGTAGGGCGGGAATAAATCGGGTTGCCGATACGTCACTTCAATCAAGGGCGATGTTCCACTGCTTTCTGAATTAGCTGGCGGTGAAGCACAATGAAACAACACGTAACAATTGGAGTGAAACGCCCGTCGGCTTAGCTGCGCTGTTATTCATTGGGTAGGTTAGCTTCCAAAGAGAAGCAACCTTGAATACAGCGTTCGCCAGGCTTTTTGATTCTTCTTCTAAACCTTCTGCTTTGGGTGCTGCTTCATAGGCAACATTTGACCATGCGCCTAAGCGTTAGTTTTCTTCCGTTGAAGCCCTCTACGGCTTGATCGCCTTCGCTAACCCAGCTTGAGACTCTAACCGCGACCCCAGCTGAGCGATAGTGTGCTTAATCATCTCTACAACAAGTCCATGGCAGGGAGCCGGCTCTTCGTTGTCCCGTATCTAGTTGCCCTAAATACTGTTCGTTAGGCTGATTAGCGCGACCGCGAAGCCTCGGTCGTTTGTTTCCGCCCGGGGCTTGCTTGTTCGCCAGAAGTATTTGGATGGGCAGCCGAAAGTATTTGAATGGGTAGATAGCGGAACTGACTTCGCTTGCACCTGCTGCGAACATGGAGAGCTTCCGGCACCGGAGAGCTAATGGAGATGATTGTTCGGAGCGCCGTTTGGGAGGGAAGATTGGTCTGGTAGAGACGCCATCCCGATAAGGTTTACGACTGGTTCAGTCCCACTGGCTCGCGATCAACGCCGCTTCATCACTACCGTCAAGCGCGATCCCGGCCGCGTGTTGGCTTATAAAAACCGCTACCGGAGCCGTGTCCGTTGCACCGGCGGGGCGGTAGGCGTTCGATGTTTCTAGGTAGGACTCCAGGCCGGCTGCTTGCGTAGACCAAGCGTTCCCTTGAAGGCAAGCCACTGCTCTCCAGTCCGCGTCTTGGCTGCGCAGCAGATACTCACGACACCAGCTACCATTTTCATGAGGAAAAGTAAGCACGCCCTGAAACTCTCGCCCGTCTTCAAGGGTGTGCCATTCGTAACCTGAGGGCACTGTGTCGAGCGCCGCGGACACGATGGCATCGTTTCCAGGAAGTCGCGATTCCGAAGGTTGCAGAGCATTGTTTATCGATACAGCGCCCACCGCAGCAAGAACCGAAGCTGCCAGTGCGTAAACCCATCTCGGTGCTTGCGTAGTGGTGGATGTCGCTGGAGCGCTGGGGAAGGGTAGTACGTCAGCAGAGTGAACGTTTAATGGTTCTCGGCGATCGTCTAGCAGCTGCGTTACTGCCGCAGGGATCGAATCGCTAGAGGCGAGTACATCGCGCACCAGATTGTTGCACTCTTGCATCTTCACCATCGCAAGACGAAGCTCTGCGTCTTCATGCAATCTTGCTTCTAGAACGCGCGACTCGCTTGCCGGGAGTTCCCCGTCAATATATTGCGACACCAATTCTGCGTCTGTGTCGGAAAGTTCCCAATGCTTATCCGTCTGCTTCATTTGGTCTGTTTCACTCGTATCGTGTTGTTGCTGAACTCGCTAAACTCAGATCCAGCGCGCCTAAATTGTCTATGCCCTAAAAATCTGGCCGCTAAAGCGGTCTGATCGCGAAGCTCCAGCGACCAAACCATTCCCGTAACCCGTTCCCGTACTTTATTCTGTTGTGGCTTTACTCAGCCCTTTAAGCCACAACCTTGATTAACTGCTTTCTTGCCCTAGCAATCCGGCTCATGATCGTTCCGATCGGTACGTCTAATATCTCAGCTGCATCGGCATAGCTTTTGCCTTCAACCGCTACTAGGGTCAGTGCTAATCGCTGCTCCTCTGGTAACGCCGCCAAT
>JBCCQO010000327.1:0-4191 GCA_039024595.1 Pseudomonadota bacterium
ACCGGTGTAGTACTCGGTGATCAAGCCGATCAGTACACCACCCACGGCACCGGCTACCACGCACCACCAAACGCCGCTTTCGAGTTCTAGCTGTCCGGCAAGTAACCAGGCAAAGGCAACAAAGATGGCGGGTGCCAGGAGCGTACCCGACCGCAGTGCGGCTTCCGGAGCGGCAGAAGAGCGCATACGTACGATACCGATCCCGATAACCGACGCGATCAGGCCTACCGACGCGAGGCCTAGCGGCAAGAACATCAGCGCTGCCTGGCTCTCAATCGCCATGGTCGATGCGATGGCGATGCAGGCAATCATTGAACCGCAGTAAGACTCGAAAATATCCGAACCCATTCCAGCGATATCCCCCACGTTATCGCCCACGTTGTCGGCGATAACGCCAGGGTTTCGAGGGTCGTCCTCCGGGATACCTGCCTCAACCTTACCCACGAGATCGGCACCGACGTCAGCACTCTTTGTGAAGATACCGCCGCCAACACGCGAGAACAGCGCTACCACCGAGGCGCCCATGCCGAAGCCATGGATCGCGTGCGCCGTATGAGGGTCTCCGCCAAAGTAATAGTAGAGACTACCCAAGCCAATAAGGCCCAGGGAAGCGACGCACAGGCCCATAATGGAGCCACCGTAAAAGGCGATTGAAAGTGCGGACGCTTGTCCTTCCGCGTGAGCTGCGATCGCCGTGCGCACATTCGCTTTAGTCGCAGCGAACATTCCAAGAAAGCCTGCAATGGCCGAAGACAGCGCGCCGGCCACGAAGGCGATGGCGGTGTTCACGCCTAGTCCCGACACGAGAATGCCTACAAGCAGCACGGTCGCAAAAATAGCGAGCATTTTGTACTCGCGTTGCATGAATACCATGGCGCCCAAATGAATCTGGTCGCCAATACTCTTCACCTCGCCATCACCCTGATCGTATCCACTAAGCACACGATAAATAACGAAGGCGATGATGAGTCCCCCTAAGCCGAGAACCGGCGGGTACATAAGATAGTCAGAAAGCACGATTGGAATTCCTTATTAGATTTATCCCCCAGCTGCAGTATGGGGAAAATTCCGCGATAACGAAAGGTCTCCTGAGGGGATGAAAACCCCAGCAATAACATGGTTTTACTGCGCCGCTCGCCCGGTTCTTCCATCGAGTCGACCTGGCGCTAGCCTGTGTAGGCTCTTAGCGCTTCATCAAGTGCTCGGTAAAACTCTGTCCGATCAGGTAGTTCCATGCCTCCATAATCTCGTCGGGAAGCGAGTGTGCGACCTGAAAGCCTAGCTCCGGATATTTCTGAACTCGCTCCAGGTTGACTAGGGTCTAGCATCTAGACCGTCCGCTCACTCAACGCGAAAGTAGAAAAAAGCCCGATAAAGCTCGCTGACGTGTAAGTAAGCTACCAGGGAAGTTCTTATTCAATCGTTGTCTTGTGACCTAAGCACTAATGACGTTTACTGCGGACAGCGGGGCAAACGAAACTACAAAAAGAGGTGGCGTTGATGAGTCAACAGTTCGCGTGGGGGCACATCAATATCAATGTGTCAGATCTCGATGCATCGATTGAGTTCTACAAGAAGCTCGGCTTTAGCCCGTTCGTTGCGGGCATTCCCTACTTAAACCTCACGGCAGAAAGTGCGGCGCAGATACCCGACGCGGCAGCTAGCGCTATTGGCCTACCCGAGGGGACGGCAGGACGCGCCTGCATCATGCAACTCGACGACGGCTTCCCAAAAATCGACCTCACGGAACTGCCGAAGGAAGGGCAGCGTGATCCGCTTAAAAATACTGATCTCGGGGTGGTTCGCATCTGCCTGATTTCTGAGAATCTCGCTGAGGCATATGACGAACTCAAGCGCGAAGGTGTGGAGTTTTTCTCCCCACCGGCTGCGTGTCATGACCGTCTTGCTGACGTTGCTGTCTGCAAGGACCCAGATGGCACGCTCATTGAGTTGCTCCAGGTGTATTTGGATCGCTGGGGGCCTTATATTTCATAGAGGTTATAGGTAACGCCCCATCAGATAACAGTCAGGGTCACTGCTAACCCAATCGAGAAGCCGGAACCTACATCGGGAATGTGTTGTAAGGTAAGTAAACTGCTGTAGAGGAAAGCATGTATACGACTGTCAACGGAGTGCGCCTTTACTTCGACGTTGATGGCGAGGGGCTCACACCCGATGGGTCATCCATGCGGGAGAAGCCAACCGTCGTAATGGTGCACGGCGGGCCGGGTGGGGATCACTCGATATCGAAGCCCTATTTCGGGCAACTTACCGACCTTGTCCAAGTGGTCTACTACGATCACCGTGGCAATGGGCGTAGTTCGGGCGACGATCCCAATGACTGGAACCTCGCTCAGTGGGGCGACGATTTGCGTGGACTTTGCGACGCGCTCGGAATTGAGCGTCCGATTGTCATCGGAACCTCCTTCGGTGGCTTCGTGTCTCTATCTTATGCATCTCGACACCCTGAGCATGCGGCAGCGCTAGTGTTGATCTCGACAGCGGCGCAAGTGGATTTTGAAGAAATTTACCGCGCTTTCGACAAGCTAGGTGGACCCGCTATCGCGAAAGTCGCTAGGGACTATTGGGAAAGACCCACCGACGAAGGCAGATTGCGCTATCGAGATCACTGTCTCCCCTTTTACCAGCGCACCACCTCTGGAAACTCAGATTGGGGGTCCCGCGTGCTGTGGCGCAACGAAACGGCACTGCACTTTAACGGGCCACATTCGGAGCACGGAAGGATGGACTTTCGAGACGCCTTGCAGAGGATTCACTGTCCAGTTTTGTTGATGGTAGGAGAAGAGGATCCGATTACGCCCCCGGTGTTTTCAGATGTGATCGCCGAACACCTTAGCAACAACAAGCTTGTCTATCGCCGTTTCTCTGGCTGCGGACACGGGGTCATTGCGGATAAGCCGGAAGAGGCTTTGCAGGCTATCCGAGATTTTATTGGGAGCATTGATTCAAATGACAGTTAGCTCAGTTCTGAACTTGTAACCTAGAACTTGGAGTTTGCTCAAGGACAAGTGAATTGTCGTGCAAGTTCAGGAGGTTCAGTCTCCCAAGCTATCTTTAGCCATCCCAGGATTGAATGGAGCAGAGAGTATGCCGCGACCAACTGGTTACGAACCTCTCAGTACGTTGAAGCCGATTGCGGAAGACGTGTGGATTAGTGACGGTGGTTGGATCCGCTTCTACGGTTTGCCGTTTCCTACTCGGATGACCGTGATTAGACTTCCCGGTTCAAGGCTATGGGTTCATTCACCGATTGAACCGGCGAAACCGCTTCTGGACTCTCTGGCGAAGCTGGGCGAGGTTAAGTACCTAATCGCCCCCAATTGGATTCATTATGCTTGGATTACTGAATGGCAGAAGCTTTTCCCCGAGGCTGTGACCTGGGCTAGTCCGGGGGTCGTCGATCGCGCCCGCAGTCGCGGTACATCGCTATTCGTTGACCACGAATTAACTGACCTCGCTCCGCAGGCTTGGCAAGAGCATATTCAACAACGCGTAGCTGATTCCAAACTGCACAAAGAAGTAATTTTCTTTCACACCTCGACCCGCACATTAGTACTGACTGATCTGATCGAAAACTTTGAGCGCAAGTTTGTGCCGTGGTGGATGCGACCTCTGTTGAAACTTGGGCAAGTAGGCGCTCCAGATGGCCGCACTCCTAGGGATATCGCGACCAGCTTCAGGCGCTCGCCGAAACATCTTACGGAGCTAATAGAAACAATGATTACGTGGGATCCGGAACGAGTCGTCATATCCCATGGACGGTGGTTTGAAAAAAACGGTACCGCCGAGATTCGCAGAGCATTCCGTACCGAGTTGGAACGCTAAGCATGCGGAGAAAACTGACTTGAAAAACGCTAAACCTGAAAATCAAAAAGATCTAGTAAGTTCGGGGTGGGAGTGAGCTGCTAGATGAAGTCGTCCTAACGATCTGTCGCGTCAGCGATGAAGACACCTGTTTACGTACTGAAATTCGCGGCAACGATATTCACACTAGGCCTGTCTGAGTTCTGCAAGATTAGCCCGCTTTGCGCCCTACGCAGGCGTTTCCACCGGCTTGCCGCCGAACTCTGGCACAACACGCTTGAGCACATCCCAATAACCGTTGGCGATCGCCTGGGGGTGCTCGGCGTAAAAACCTCGTTCAACGAGCAGCTTATGCAGTCGCTTAAG
>JBCCQO010000328.1:0-4190 GCA_039024595.1 Pseudomonadota bacterium
ACTCGATATTCGACCCAGTCCCGGTAGCCCGCGGCGTACCGAGTGCTTTGCTCACTGCAGGCAAGAGGTACAACCCGACCATGCTCCACTGTGCGCAAGCCCATCTTCACCGCTTCCTGCAGCGTGAACGATTTACTGACATGGCCGCCGACGTAGATACCGACATCTTTGGCCCCATCAAATAAGCCTCTTAGTGCCTCGGGCGGGAGTGAGTTATAGGGTTTAAGAAAATCGACGCCACGATCCGCATAATAATAGGCAAGGGCTCTGCCAGATTCGTAGTCTTCGGGCACTTGGTAGGAATCGACATCGAGTAGCGATCCCGCCTTTCTCGGTCCTTCGATGATCATAGAGCCACGCTCAAAGACCGTTGGCCCAAGAAGCTTTCCCTCAGCGATTTCACGGTCAAGCACTTTGTTTTCTGCAATGCTGCGGTTAAAGCCACAGCTGCTGCCGACACAATCGCCGGACAAATCTCGTGCGTACATTACACCCAGCATTATCTGCACGGGTCCGGAAAAGTGTTCGGAGGTGCGACCAAAGTGTGCGTGCATGTTCCAGAAGCCTGAAGAAACATAGGCCCCTTGCATATCCTCTTCGTAGTAGGAGTCTGGAATGCTGTGTTGATCGGAAGGCTGAATAGCAACGATTTGCCCGTTCTCGATGAGCAAAGTCTGATTGCGAACAATAATGTCATTTGCAGGGTCCACAATGTTCACATTAGAAAAAGCGATTCGCTTGTGGTGTTCTCCGCCCGGACCTGGCATCGCCGAATGTGTCAAAAACATAGCCAGTATCAAAATGCCCATCCCGGCTATGGTGACGGCCATGCCGACAAAGAACGCCCTAACTGTTATTCGCCTGATTTTCCTTGATGTGTTGTTCACGCAAAATCACCTGCTTCGCGATGACGCTTTCGAAACGGCCGGGCATGCAGCGGTTCTACTTGAGCCCGATATCGTCGGATGCTTAACTTGCGCTTGCCGCTTTTGATCGTGCTCTTTGGCTAGCGTCGCCTATGCTGAAGTCCACGCTCTAGATCAGTCCCGTCGGTTGACGACTGTTATAGAGGGTTCAATCTACTTGCTGCAGTTGATCCAAAAGGACCGTTGTCGTCTAGGGGTCGTTCCCCGCTTATCCGAAATATAGCTTGATGATAAGATACTGTCTAATTTCAGCTAGCTGCTTCTAAGATGAAGTGCTCAGAAAATTTGTGGCGGAGGGCCATAAAGTGTCAATGGAAAAACTTCTTACTAATCGAGAATTGGACGAGTCGATTCCTGTTCAGCGAGCGAGCTTTCGAGAAATGAGAGACGCCAATGCGCAGGACTATCTGCAGATACACGCGGCTGAAGACACGCTTCAAAACCAATTAGCGGATCGCCTCTTGGCTTACCTAGCAGCACTTGATGTATCTAATGGTGCTCCCATCAGCATCTTGGATCACTGCCTGCTGACTGCCACGCTGGCGGCTGAAGACGGCCGGTCAGAGGAATACATCGCCTGCGCTTTACTTCACGACATCGGAGATTTGTTAGCTCCCGCCGATCACGGTGCGTTCGCTGCGGCGATTGTACGTCCTTACGTCTCCGATGGTCTCTGGTTCATGACGCGTTATCACCCGGAATTTCAGATGGCCTATCAGACCGCCAACAATCGAGCCGATCCGACGCTGTATCTCCGTCATCGGGACAGCCCTCATTTTGAGTTGACCCAGGAGTTCTGCCAGTTGTACGACCAGCGCGCGTTCGATCCAACTTTAGCGCGGGCGGAGCTGCATGAATTTGTTCCTTTGATGCGAAGAGTGTTTAACACTGTTCCATCGCGATAGGACCTGGGTCTGGTTCCGGCTTTTTCCGGCAAACTATCTCGTTTCCCGTCGTACTTAAGCTTATGATCGAACTGATGAAAAGCGAGTCGCTTGAGAAAGCGTACCAAAGACTACCGCTAACATTTTTGCTTTGACACGTTTGCTATGACACGCCATGAGCATCAGCGTATTTGATCTCTTCAAAGTTGGCATAGGGCCGTCGAGTTCGCATACCGTGGGCCCGATGGTTGCCGCGCGGCGCTTTGTAAACGAGCTTGATAAATTGGGCCAGCTCAATCTGACAAAGCGCGTAGTCGCAGAGCTTTATGGCTCCCTCGGTGCCACCGGTGCGGGGCACGGATCACCTAAAGCGATCATTCTGGGCCTGGAGGGTGAAGCGCCGGAAACGGTCGATACAACAAGGGTTAGCCAGCGTATCGCGCAGGTACGAAACGGCGGACGTCTCAAATTGCTCTCTCGCCATGAGATCGACTTTTCTTACCGCGATGACCTTGTGATGCACCGTGAGGCGCTCTCTTATCACGCCAATGGGATGCGATTTGCTGCCCAC
Organism: Pseudomonadota bacterium; assembly: GCA_039024595.1. Taxonomy (GTDB): domain Bacteria; phylum Pseudomonadota; class Gammaproteobacteria; order Pseudomonadales; family Halieaceae; genus Congregibacter. Next base: position 2,382 of record JBCCQO010000328.1, read on the forward strand.
GACGAAAGCAGCGGTATTCTCTTGGAGCGCGTCTTCTACTCCGTTGGCGGCGGTTTTGTCGTTGACGAACAGGCCGCTTCGCAGGAAGAACTCATCATTGACGACCCTACTACGCTGCCTTTTCCTTTTAGCACTGGCGCCGAACTTCTTGCACAGACTCGCGAAAGCGGCCTGTCCATATCGACGCTGATGCTAGAGAACGAAAAGGCATGGCGACCGGAAACGGAAGTGCGTGAAAAGCTCTTGGAACTATGGGCGGTAATGAACGCGTGTATCGAAAACGGCTGCCGCACCGAAGGCATTATGCCTGGGGGCTTAAAGGTCAAGCGCCGAGCCGCTCAGCTTCATCGCCAACTCAAGGGCAATCGCAGCGACCTGCACGATGCGTCTCTCAACACCATGGACTGGGTCACGCTCTATGCGCTGGCAGTAAATGAAGAGAACGCGTCCGGCGGACGTATCGTCACCGCGCCGACAAACGGGGCAGCGGGAATTATCCCCGCGGTACTCAAGTACTTTGTCGATCACTGTTCCGGCGCCGATGAAGAAGACATCTGCCGCTTTCTGCTGACCGCCGGAGCGATCGGTATTCTTTACAAGATCAACGCCTCGATTTCTGGCGCTGAAGTGGGCTGTCAGGGAGAGGTCGGATCAGCTTGTTCTATGGCCGCAGGCGGGCTGGCGGAAGTGCTAGGAGGGACGCCGGCACAGGTGGAGAACGCTGCGGAAATTGCCATGGAACATAATCTTGGTTTGACCTGCGATCCAATCGGAGGCCTGGTGCAGGTTCCGTGCATCGAGCGCAATGCCATGGGTGCCGTTAAGTCGATTTCAGGAGCGAGAATGGCCCTCCGTGGTTCCGGGGAACACTTCGTTTCTCTAGACCAGGTCATTCGGACTATGCGCGACACCGGTCGCGACATGCAGGACAAATACAAAGAGACGGCTCGGGGTGGGCTCGCGGTGAACGTCCTTGAGGTCCCGGTGAACTTTGTCGACTGCTAGGCCGTAGTGTGTGTAAGCGTGGGTGAAGCTGTAGTCATCGCATAAGCGTATCCGCTTTTCGTGTCATTCGCGTTTCGCTTTCGTGTTTCGCGTAGTAGGGGTAGGAGCGCGTCGTCTCTAAAGTCCCCCTTCACTCTTCCCCTTTGTTCTTCCTAAGCCTGGGCGCGTCTTTACGCCCGCCATTTCAAGATTTGGTCTGTGTCTATGAGCTTTCAGTGCTTTCTGTAAGCCAGTCGCCAAAAAATGGTTGGACCATGAAGTGCTCGATAGACACTCATGATCAGCCCGTCCATCGAATACGAATAATGAAAACTATCTCGACAAAGAGGTAAACTGCTAGCAAAATTGAACTGAATTTATCTTTCTGAAGAGGTTTATCGTGGCAAGGATAAGACGTCCCTTGTATGCCGTTGCAGCTGTTCTGCTCCTGCTTATCGTTGCAGCTGCCGTAAGTGTCGGGCCAAGACTCGTTGCCGTGACCGGGATCGTGGCCTCGACCAGCTGCAGCCAAGTATTTGGTGGCCATCAGCCCTGGGATGCGTTTTTGGCACGCGATTTACAGGTATTGGAATCCACGCGGCCACTCCTTGCTCTGCGCCAAAATTCCGCAGAGCAATCGGTTACCGGTTACCTCCTTGGTATTCCCACGGTTAAAGCGGTTTACCACACGGGTTCTGGCTGCGTCTTGGAAGGATCCCCTGCAGACCGGATGGAGAAGCATGTTCCTGCTGCGAGTTCCGGTGGCATGCGTTTAGTTCGGGCCACGGATGACTATCCTCGCCTTAATCGCTTCGTAGCTGAAGA
>JBCCQO010000329.1:0-4171 GCA_039024595.1 Pseudomonadota bacterium
CGGGCAATCGCTAGCACGGTCGTGGAATCCAGTCCTCAACACACAAGTACGACGGCTTTCTTGCGATGCTGTTGCACCTTCGATGGGCTCCTAAGGCTTAATGCAGTTAAAAGATAGTCTGGGGTAGTCGCCGATACGGCGAAATTACATCATCGAGCCGCGCTTGGGAAAGTAGCGCAGTAGCGAAAAAGAGAGCACCTAGTGGCCCGGAGCGTCATCCCAAATGAGCTTGTGTAACTGCACCTGTAGGCGTACGGGAAGACGATCCTCGAGTATCCATTCTGCCAACACACGCGGTGACAGAGAACCGTGGATCGGCGAAAACAATACGTCAGACACGCGCTCAGCTAGTTGGTATTCGTCAATTTTGAACCGAGCCCACTCGTAGTCGGCCCGATCGCAAACAACAAATTTGACCTGATCATTTTTCGAGAGCAAGGCCATGTTTTCGTAGCGGTTTCGCTTGACCTCTCCGGAGCCAGGCGTCTTCAAGTCGACAACCTTAACGACACGAGAATCGACTTGTTCTACTGACAATGCACCACTCGTTTCTAGCGAGACCTCATAACCGGCATCGCAAAGCTCGCGTAACAGGGGAATGCAGTTACGCTGCGCGAGCGGCTCACCGCCCGTTACGCATACGTACCTTGGGGAGTGATTGGCCACTTCCTTCATGATGTCTGCGAAGGTCATTTTCTCACCGCCGGTAAAGGCGTATTCCGAATCGCAGTAGCCACAGCGCAGCGGGCAGCCCGTAAGCCGTACAAACACGGTAGGTATACCTACGGTGCGCGCTTCTCCCTGCAAGGAAAAGAAGATTTCGGTAATTCGCAGTACGTCGGTTCGGACCGCGGATCCCGTTAGTTGAGCAGCGCCCATCTAGAGATTTTGATCCTTGAAGTCGCTCGCAAGTCTCGCGGCGGGGCTAGCTGGGTACTCGCGAATCACGCGATCTAGAAACTCCCGGGCGCGATCACTATTACCCTTTATGTAGTGCACACGGCCGAGCTTAAAGAGTGCATCAGGTACCTTCGCGTTGTCTGGGTATTGAGTGAGCAACAGCATGAAAGACTGGCGCGCAGCTTCAGCGTCCATCGGATCGACGACAAGATACAGCTCGCCCAACCAGTAATGCGCATTTGGCGCATAGCGACCGTCCGGGAAACGCTGAAGGAACCCCTGGAAGGCATCGACGGCGCTCGTAAACTCTTGGCCACGGACAAGTGCGTAAGCCGCTCGATAGGCCTCACCTTCGCCAGCCTGCTCGGGGACGTTGCTTGCTCCCGTGCTAGCGGCGACCGTATTCGTGCTCGGTGAGCCCGCTGTGTCCGTAGATGACACCGAAGAGGCGCCTCCGGAAAGCCGCTTATCGAGATCAACATAGCGCTCTAGGCTTTGCTCCTGCAGCTGGCGTAGCTCGTAGCTCAGCTGCTCTACCAGGCCGTTAAGTCGCATCACCTCGTTCTGCAACTGTTGCACCTGATTGAAAAGGCCGCCGACGTTCTCTTGACCCGATGCGGCAACAGGCGCCGACGGAGGTGGGAGCGTGCGGGTGACCGCGGTTCCTGAGGTTGCGCCACCCACTCCGTAACTTACCGCTCCGGAAGACTCGCTTGAACGAAGTTCTTGGGCAGCGCGCCGCTGCGCCTCAACATCGATATAGTCTTGGGCCGTGGCCGCCGGATTGATCAGCAAACCTGAAGTACCGATCAGCAGCAAACCACCCACAAGCGTAGATCCGCAAATAGCCTTGCGCGCTTGAGTTTTGATTGGATTCGATGCGGACACCTGAAAAATCTCCAGTTTTCTCTAATCGCTAAAACAAAAACGGGCCGACCCTAGGGTCAGCCCGATCATCGACCTGAAATCGGTCGCTCTTTGGGTAGAGCCTTTACTTAAGTTCTACGCGACGATTCCGTGACCAGTTGCTCTCACCGCTACCGTAGGCCTCGGGCTGCTCTTCACCGAAGCTGACCGTTTCAATCCGATAGCTCGCAATGCCATTCACAACCATATAATCACGTACCGAATTTGCACGACGCTCACCCAGGGCAAGGTTGTAATCACGAGTACCACGCTCATCGGTGTGCCCTTCGAGCCGGACGCTGTTATTGTTGGTCTTCAGCAAGGCGACGTGTGCATCTAGGGCAGCCTGTGCATCTGCGGTCAGCGTAGAGCTGTCGAAATCAAAGTAAAACACCGTGCCCACGGAACGAGCAGCGCTCTCTAGCTGACGCAGTTCCGCAGCCGTGGCCTCTGCGCGAGCCCTCTCTTCCGCTTCGAGCTGCGCCTGCCTGTCGGCGGCGCTAGTGTCCGAGTCAGTTCCACCAGTTGTCGTGTCAGTGCTTGAGCAAGCAGCAAGAAACGCCGCAGCAAACAGCAGAGTAAGGGCCTTTGTAAGGGCCGTTCCAACCAGGGATGTTGAAGGAAGTTTCGTCATGATCTATTTCCTTGCCGATCGTTGCAGATCATTTGGGGTCGTTTGTCCCGGAGTTAGCCATCGGAGCTGGCGGTAGCCAGTTGTCCCAGCCTGTAGCCTCGGGCTTTACTTATTCAATTAAGGTTTAGTCTAGGTCTTTTACAGATTCAAATCAGGGCTCGATATAAGGCGACCAGGCGGGTTCGCGAACGTCTCCGCTACGTGCTGGCAACCGAAACTTAACGCCCCCATCCACAGAAACCGCAGACAGGATCCCACGGTCACCGAATTTCGTCGCGTACAATACCACGGAACCATTTGGTGCGATACTCGGGCTTTCGTCCAAATCCGTGTCGGTCAGTACATATAAACGCTGCGTGGTTAGGTCGTGAACAGCAATTTGGAACTGACCATCTCGCTGGTGTACGAGTACCACGTTTCGCCCATCTTGAGCGACTCGGGCACGCGCGTTGTAAGTTCCTTCAAAGGTCACTCGCTCGGTCAAACCGCTGCGCAGATCGTAGCGATAAATCTGCGGCCGCCCACCACGATCTGAGGTGAAAAGAAAGGAACGCCCATCCGGCATCCAGCTCGGCTCCGTATCGATAGCATAATGGCGAGTGACGCGAGTCAAGCGCCGACTCGCCATATCCATCAGATACACATCTGGGCTGCCGTCCTTAGACAGAACCATCGCCAGCGTATTGCCATCGGGAGACCAGGCTGGAGAGCTGTTTAAGCCTCGGAAATTGGTAAGCTGCTCTCGCTCTCCGGTGGCAAGAACCTGCCGAAAAATCGCGGGGCGACCGCTTTCAAAAGAAACGTAGGCAACCTGTGCGCCGTCCGGAGCCCAGGTGGGTGACATGATCGGTTCGCGCGATTCAAGCAACACGATGGGGCGTGCGCCGTCCGAGTCGGCGAGCGTGAGGCGATAGTAGTCTTTGCCCGTAGGGTTACGCGTGACCGACACGTACAACAAACGGGTAGCAAAAGCACCGGGAATACTGGTGATTTGTTCGTAGGCGAGGTCGGCCACCCGATGCGCCAGCATGCGTGCTTCACTAAGAGGGCCTGTGACTAGCCCTTCTTCAATACGCTTTTGCGACAGCACATCATAGAGCTCGAAGCGAATACTGAGCTGGTCACCTTCGCTGGAAGCGCGTCCGATCATTACGTACTCCGTCGAGAGCGCGCGCCAATCTCGATAGAAAATCTCTTCCTCTCGCGAAGGGAAACCAAACATGTCGGCACGATCAATAGGGGCGAACTGACCGACCCTTGTGAAGTCGCTCTGGATCACGTCGGCGATATCCTCCGGGGCAGCGCCGGCACTGTCCCAGGCAAAGGGAACGATGGCGATTGGCGTGGGGTTGTCGGGGCCTTCAATCACCTCAATCACCAATTCCGCTCGGGCGTTGAGCGCCAACAGCGCGCTAAAAAGCAAAATCCATCGAATCATTAGTAGCGAAGGTCCTCTGGTCGAAAAAGCAATTGAAAGCGTCGAAAGGTATCTTCGAACTCTTTGTTTGGAAGGTTGCGCAGCTCAGGAAAACTCGACGCTCGCTCCACCGCACTGATCGCTGAGCGATCAAAAGCCTCATTACCACTCGAGCGCAAAACATTCACCGCAACAACCTCACCGGTCGGAACAAGTTGAACAGAAAGCAGCACCTCCATGCCATTGCGGGCACTAGGCGGTCTGCGCCAGTAACCAGAGACCGTATCTCGGATCAACGCAGCATAACTGGCTGC
>JBCCQO010000330.1:0-4147 GCA_039024595.1 Pseudomonadota bacterium
CCTGGGGGCTAGGTTCTTCGTGTCTAGGCTACTTGTCATTTTGCGCTCCTTGCTTAGCGTCGCAGCACCCGTCTTCATGGCCGCTATCATTTGCTAACCGTTTGTTTGCTACCCGTTTGTTCGCTAACCGTTGCCGGTGCACCGTAGCCAGCAAACCTCAGCGGCCAACATCCCAGCCGGCCATCATCGGTCAAACAGGCTGCCCGAGCCCTCGCTTTGCTGCCGCTCTGACCGCTGCCTTGAGGTTATTCGGAGTTGATACGTTGATTGGGTAGGAGTGTGTCACAGGGCCTTGTTCGTAAAATTACCCCAAAGGTGTTGCGACACAAGCCGCATGTTTATTGTTTCTCTCCCAGCCGAACGCTCGTGGTGTCGAGCTAGACGCAACTGCGGCTCTCTTCGCTAGTCTAGGACTTCATCTCTTTTTGAAAGCGTCGCGGCAACGCGATCAAGCGTTGTCCTAAAGCGCTTCAGGAGAAGACCGTTGCAAAGCACTACGCCAAGCACCAAGCCAATCCACAAACCCAGCGCTCCCCAATCGAAGGAAAAACAAAAGACGAGGCCAGATCCTAGTCCGACCAGCCAGTACCCAAGGAGTGAGATCAACAGGGGAGCTCTCGTGTCGCGTAGCCCTCTTACCGCATTGGCAATCACTAGCTGAGTTCCGTCAAAAAACAAAAAGAGTCCCGCGACCGCACTCAAGGCAACCGCTGTACTTAAAGCGGCTGTATTATCCGCAGCGCGTTCCGCACTGAGGCCTTCACTAGTCGTTAGAAACACGCGAACAAGAGCCTCCGGCCAAAGCCACAGCACCAGCGCTGCAACTAGGCTTGCGGCGGCAGCCATCGTAATTCCAAGACGAGCCGAGTTCGCTACAGCCGCCGGATCTTGGCGGCCAACCCCAAAAGCAACGCGTATGCGCACCGCATCAGCAAAGCCAGCCGCGGCACTGAGCGCCAGGTAGATGACCGAGTAAACAATTTGCTGGGCTGCCAAGGTAGCAGCGCTAATCATGCCCACGCACACGGCTGCTGCGGAGAACATACCTCCATTGAGAATTTGCGTCATCGCAACGGGTCCGCCTAGTTTCAGCAGTTCCCCTAGCGCCGCTCGATCGGCGCGCAGCGGCAACAAGCGGATTCGATAGCCGTCGAAGACAGACGAACGCATTAAATAAAAAGCCATGGCCGCAAACATGGCAAGATTCACTAAGCTTGTTCCGATCCCAGCGCCCGCGACCCCGAGGGGCGGGAAGCCAAAACGTCCGTACACAAGCGTGTAGTTTAGGAGCAAATTGAGGGCGACCGCGACGACGGTAATCCAGCCAATGATTGCCGAGCGTTCAAGCGCGGTTATGTAGTTTCGAAGTACGGTGAACCCCAGCGCAGGAAAAGTGCCCCACACGAGCATGCGCGCATAAGCATCAACTAGCGCGACGACTTCCGGATCTTGGTTTGCGTAGAAAAGTGCGGGCCCAAAGAACCACACCACGATCATAATCGGCACGCTGGTCAGCAGCGCAGCGATCATGCCCTGCTCCCCGGCCGCTACTACGCCGTCCCGATCCCCCGCGCCGAGGCATTGGGCGGCTAACACGCCGACGATTGAAATAATGCCCATGCCGCTCAGCAGGATCACATAGAACAGGTCTCCCGCGAGGCCCACCGCTGCTAGCTCAGCGCTTCCAAGTCGGCCTACGATGATCATGTCGGTGATCACCATACCCATCTCGGCGACGTAGGCGGTTGTAAGCGGTAGAGCGATCTTTAGGATCGTTCTACCTTCAATAGGCAGCGCTAGCACGAACGAGTTTCTGATTCTCTCAATTGCTACATCGAAGAGGAGAGAACAACGATAGCGAAGGTGCTTTGCTCACAGGCCAGATCCATCATGGGAGTAAATCACCCAGATTTTTTGATAGCCGTCCGTTTCCCAAATGCCCGTCCACTCTTTTGGAATAGTGACGGCCTCACCAGGGCCAATCGTTACTTTACTGCCATCGGCAGAAGTGAGGGTTACGCCACCTTCGAGAAAAAACATGAACTCATCGACACCGTAAGGCTCAGAGATCTCAGCGCGCGATGGTCCCGCTTTGTACATGCCAGACGCAAACTTACCGTCGCTTGCCATGAGTGAGGTGATATCCAGGACAGAACCGTCTTCGCTCACACTGGTGTCTGGATGGGAGAAGATATCACCGGCTATGTCCGATTTGCTCATTTTTACCGGCTTGTGGACTGTCTCGTGTCCGTCCCCATAAGCACTCTGGACGGCGAAAAAACAGGCAATGACAAAAGCTCCGAGCATTGATTTGCGTTGATTCATCAAGTGTCTCCTTCGGGGTTCGACAGGTTTTTGGAAAACGGATTGGTGATGGGTCTACGCTAGCGAAAGTAACCGATAAGCAAATACCCAATGAGCGATATTGCTGCCGCCAAAAGAGCGTAAGGAATCTGTGTCCAGGCATGCTGAAAAGGAGTGCATCCGGTTGCTTGGGCAGTGAGCACGGTGGCATCCGAGTAAAAGCACGCATGGCTACCAAAGGTGCTCGCGGATAAGGTTGCCCCAATCAATAAGGTCATATCCGCGCCAAGCTCCCGGCCCAAGGTGGCCACAATGGGGAGAGCAATTACGAATACCCCCCAATTGGAACCGGTGAAGAAAGAGACCGCAGCCATTGTTAGGAACATCGCAGCTGGGAGCAATTCGGCGCTTAACAGGGGACTAAGGCCTTCTACGATGTAGTTTGCCAAGCCGAGAGCATCGTTCACCTCTTTCAGCATAAACGCTGCCACCAGCACCGTAAGCGGCTCCAGCATCGTTTTAAAACCTTCTAGTACCGATTCAGTTGTTTCACGCAGAGTCAACAGACGGCGTAGCAAGATGATCGCAGCGGTCGCGCCGAGCGCAACATACACGCCCACTAGGAAGTCATTGTCCGCATACACGGTCACTGCTACTAGGCTGACCATTGGGATGACGAAAAACCCGAAGCCCGCCCTTGCTCCTTCCTTTGGCTCCAAGGCGCCGTTGGCCTCGTCGATGTAGCTCGCGTCCGGAGGAACACATTCACCGGTGGTTGCCGCACGAGCGTCTGCTGCTTTCATCCCACCCAAGGAAGGGATCAGTCCGTAGATCACCATCGGTACAATCGCCACGGCTACCCAGGGGTAAAACATGTAAGGAATGGCCGAGATATAGGTGCCTAAGCCCTCACCTTCTGCGGCCAGATCATTCGCGACGATCAAGCCAGCGAAAAAAGCGCCCCAGGTTGAGAAGGGAATAAGCACGCTGATTGGCGCGGCAGTGGAGTCGATGACATAGGCTAGTCGTTCGCGCGCAACCTGAAACTTGTCGGTCACGTCGCGCATAGCGGCACCTGCAGCCATCGAGTTCAGATAATCGTCGACAAACAATGCGATGCCCAACGCCCAGGTTGCCATCAGTGATCCACGTGCGTCGCTGACGCGAGCACTGACTGTTTCGGTAAAGGATCGCGCCGCGCCGATGCGCAGGAGTAGCGCTATGAGACTACCCATCAAGCCGCAAACTAATATCACCCAAGCGACGTCTGGGTCTGTTAGTACTGTTAGTGACACCTCGGCTAAAGCGGGTACGAAGCTCAGTCCGTTTAGCATCAGCAGCCCAAGGATCACACCACTCAGTAGCGATTCGATTGGACGATGAGTCCAGAGCGCAAGGAGAAAGACGATGCCCGTCGGTATCAGGCAGATCGCTCCGACTGATTCAACCGAGTTCATCGCTGTGGTTTTTGCAAGTAAGGGATAAGCGTGTCGCCGCCCTCGTAATCTGTGGCGCTCATCAAAGAGTCGAGAAACAGGTAAAAGAGCTCTGCTTGCGAGTTAATCTCCAGCTTCGCATAGGCGTGCTTACGATGCAGCTTTACGGTCTCAACGGAAATTCCCAAGCGCGCCGCGACGGATTTTGTGCTGTGCCCGTGGAGGACTAGGTTGATCACCTGCGTTTCCCGCTCTGTTAATAGGCTCGATCCAAAGTCATCGAGTGCGAGATGAAGCTGTCTGCGGATTGTACTTTCCCCAGTTCCCGCACTTGCCCAGTGCGCGTGGCATAAGGACTGAACGGCAGGTGTTAATTGCCCAAGCAGTTTGTACTGCGCATCGCTGAA
>JBCCQO010000331.1:0-4128 GCA_039024595.1 Pseudomonadota bacterium
ACCAAGCTTGGGGCCGGCTCGGACGCGAGCGTGGTGGCGAAGGCGATGACCATTTTTAAGAGACCGAGATTGGCGAAGCCCCAAAGCACCGCAAGCCACAGAATCAACTCGACGTTCGAACTGAGGATGAGTGGTAGCGTTCCCAGCAGTGCGCCGAGCGCCCCGGCGAGCATCATCCATTGAACACCGACACGTAACACCAGCCAAGCAACAAATAGTTGCGCAACAAACATACCGCTCCAAAACCTTGCGACGACGGTCCCCGCCTCCTCCTCGGGAACCAGGAGCTCGGTTTGTAAATGCAGCGGCAACCACCACAGCAGCGAGTACTGTCCTAAGGTATATAGAAACAGCGCGAGCACGCACAGCCAGACCGGCGAGGGCCAACGGCGAATCGAAGCCATAAGAGTTTGGGAAGTATCTCTGATGATCGCCTGGTCGATGCGCTTATGACTCGGGAATACGGAGCTAAGGCTGAGCGCAAAAAGCAGCAGTGCGATACCGCCTAACGCCAAGTAGGTAGTGGACCAATGCCAACGCTGCGCTACGGCGTATACCGCAAGAAGCGATACAAAAATGCCGGCGGTGCTGAAAGAAGCGTCGGTGATCACCAACATAGAGGCGCGTTTTGCTTCCGTGTAGCTAGCCGCGATAACACTCGCCGCTGCTGCCAGCGCGACGCCGCAGCTGACACCGATCAATCCAAGACTTAGCTGAATGACCGCAGGGACCTCCGATAAACGCAACAGCATCATTGCTGCAGCGAGTACAAGAGAAAGCACAAGAAAAAGCCACTTGAAGGAGAAACGACTGACGACATAAACCGCCGCGGCAGATCCCAACAAAATGCCCATGGTAAGCCAGCCGAACAGGCGCGCGGCGGCTGAGTGGTCAACCCCCAGGGTCACTGCCAGTGGTGGAATGACCACGCCAATTGGCGACAACATTCCGGACATAATGAAGTAAGCGAGAAAGCATGCGAGCGTTACCCGCTGTTGGTTGCTGAGCAAGGTCTCATTTACACCGTAAACACTTTTTAGAGCCGAACAGCTTACCAGTGCGTAAACTCGCAGTCTGTCTACCTTACTCTAGGCAAGAAGGGAGAAAACCATGCGCTCAGTTGTACTCACCGGAGCTTCAACCGGTATTGGCAACGCGACGTGCGAAGTACTTATCCAACATGGATTCCGCGTTTTCGGCTCGGTACGAAAAGGACAAGATGCGGAACGCGTACAGCAAAAGCTAGGATCAAGTTTTGTGCCTTTACTGTTCGACGTAACCGACGAAGCGGCGATCGCGAAGGCTGCTGATGAGGTGCGCGCCGCGCTCAATGGAAGAACACTAGCGGGCCTGGTAAACAACGCGGGGATCGCCGTTCCCGGACCTCTCCTCGACATGCCCCTAGCGGAGTTCCAACAACAGATGGACGTAAACGTGACCGGTCCCTTTATGGTCACTCAGGCCTTTGCCCCATTGCTGGGCTCAGACTCGAAACTCCACGGTGAACCAGGCCGCATCATAAACATCAGCTCCATCGCTGGTCGCCGCGCAATGCCTTTTCTTGGACCCTACGCGACATCAAAATTCGGTCTCGAAGGCTACTCAGAAGCCCTGCGCCGCGAAATGATGCTATTCGGCATCGATGTAATCGTGATTGGACCGGGACCGGTGAAGACCGCAATCTGGGACAAGGCGGACGAACTCGATGTCGAACGCTATGCGGAAACGCCCTACTACCCGATTCTTAAGCGTTTCAAAAAGATGTCGATTGAAAGCGGCCGCGACGGCTATTCTGCGCACCGCCTTGGAGAACTCGTACACACCGCCCTAACCATTAAGAACCCAAAGACCCGCTATTCGGCGGTGAAAGGAAAGCTGCTCGAAAAGGTTATGATGCGCGCCGCACCGACCCGAGCGATGGACAAGCTAATCGCTAAAACTCTCGGCATTTCTCAATCGAATAACAATTAACGGTCTCAAGAAGCTTGGATGAAACATGGATAAAGAACAGAGTAAACCGCCCGTTCAAAAATCACTGATTGGCATCAGCGTGGCCATTGGCTTAGGTGTAGCCTTGACGCTAGCCGGAAGTGATCAGGGCCGAAGCTGGTCCGGTTTACCCGCGTTCGCGATTGCAGCCGCCTTAGCCTACGGGGTTCAGTGGCTCGCGTTCATACCTGCCTACCTCGCTCAGTCGGAGCGCTACTACGACTTAACGGGTTCACTGACTTACCTGACCGTGATCTGGTTCGCCTTCAGCACCAATGGAGATGCCCGTTCCATTCTGCTCGCTGGCTTGATCAGCGTTTGGGCGCTGCGCTTGGGCTCCTTTCTATTTTTACGTATTCGGGATGCGGGCTCCGATCGCCGCTTTGATCGAATCAAACCGTTTTTCTTTCGTTTTCTCATGACTTGGACCCTACAGGGTTTATGGGTACTACTCACCGCCGGCGCCGCGATTGCCGCAATGACTAGCCGAGAGAACCTTGCCCTGGGACCGGTTGAAGTCTTGGGCGTGCTGCTATGGATTACAGGATTTGCCATCGAAGTCGTCGCGGACCGACAAAAGCGTAGCTTCCGACGCGACCCGGCGAACGAAGATACCTTTATCCAGCACGGCCTATGGTCCTGGAGTCGTCACCCCAACTATTTTGGCGAAATTCTGCTTTGGGTTGGCATCGCGGTGATCGCACTGCCCGTGTTGCAAGGTTGGCAGCTTGCAACGTTGATCTCACCGATTTTCGTGTTTGTTTTGTTGACTCGCGTGAGCGGCATTCCAATGCTCGACGCGCATGCGAAGCGACGCTGGGGAAATGATCCGGTGTATCAAAATTACCGAGCGAGAACCTCGCAGCTACTGCCAAGACCGCCCAAGAAAGCGCAAGTCGCTTCCTGAACGAGATCACTCTCATCGCGGCTGCCGCCAAGTGAAACTGCTTCTGTCGATACTGGCGGCATTGCCGGAACGCGTTGCGTACTTCGTAGCGGACGTACTTTATCTGCTGGCGTTTTATCTATTTCGCTACCGACGCGCTACGGTACGAGAAAACCTGCTCCATGCGTTCCCCGAGAAAACGGATGAGGAACGCGATGCTATAGAGAAAGCCTCCTACAAACACTTACTAAGCCTCCTAATGGAAATCATTAGATCGACAAAGATGAGCGAAGAGGAGTTTAACGACCGAGTGCGCTTTAGCAACTTGGATCTGATGGAGACAGCGACAGAGGGGTATGAGAAGCAGGTCATCATATTGCTCATTCACCAAGGAAATTGGGAGTGGATGCTGCATGGAGCGATGGCGCAAATGCCCGTCTCCGTCGACCCGGTCTATAAAAAGCTCCATAACGAGTTTTGGCAGGAGTACATGCTCAGTGCAAGATCGCGCTTTGGAGCATCACCTATGGCACTCGATCAGGTGGGTCGTGAAGTACTCCGTGGACGCAAGAAAAAACGACTCATCGTCATGCTGGCAGACCAGGCTGGTCCCCGCGATGGAGGTTTTTGGACAGATTTCCTGAATCGGCCCGCCAGTTTCTATCGCGGAGCGGAAAAACTTGCCCAGGCACTCAAAGTTCGTGTTCTGTTCGCTCAGTGTCGCAGAGTCGAGCTGGGCCGCTATGAAGTTGAATTTCACGAGTTGAACGATGGGTCGCCGATGGAAGAAGAGCGCTTACTGGAAAACTACGTACGGTTTGCGGAACGTGTGATCGCCCAACAGCCTGAAACTTACCTTTGGACTAATCGGCGATGGAAGAAGAAACCGCCAAAGGTAGAAACAGAAGGTGTGTCTTAGAGGGTACCCGTTTGCTCCCAAAACTCTGAAAACACGAGATTTTTTCCCGCATGATGTGCTTTTGTAGTCTTTCCGTAAGATTCTCTTTTTCCCTTTGAACCATTCTGACACTACGACGTCTCTACTCATTTAGAAAAAACTATATCGAGGGTCTTAAAAGTGCGATCTGTAACAAATACCGGCCTTATGCTGTTTCTGGCAACCTTTATCGTGAGTGGATGCAGGATCGACGTGATTGCCCCGGAGGGCGCCACGGTTCGTTCGGAGTCGGGCGCCTTTGACTGCGTGGGCCCCGCTACCTGCACTATTGAAGTCAATGACCTGTTCTTCGACG
>JBCCQO010000332.1:0-4127 GCA_039024595.1 Pseudomonadota bacterium
AACGGCACGGCCTTCGAAACGGCAAGCAGAGTCGCTGCCCGGTTCGAGAAACACGCCCGCGACCCGTGGCTGGCTGAGAATGTTCTTAAAACTATCGGCACGGCGATTACCTGGCCGATCGGCAAAGAGTATCGACTCTTCGTTGGCGCTCGCGAGCAAACCGGCGGGATCGCCCTTAGGACTGACGTCTGTGTTGTGCTCGCTGTCTGCAGTCGCGATGACCATAAATCGACTGGCTTCTATACAAGCGGCCCCGTCTTCTTTGTTTTCTGAGGATCGTCGAAGCGCCTTCGGCTCCCAGAATGCTGAGCGAATCAGTGCTTTTGCACAATGAACAAAGCACTGATCTACGCCAATATGAATCACGCCCGGGTCGTGTGCTAGCACTCGCCCGTTGATTCTTAGCATCTCTCCGATCCGTGGAAGGATCAGCAAGGTGCCGATACCGTCACCTTCAGCGAGCGGAGCACTGTGATCCAAAGAGTCGACGGGTATCCGCAGAGAGTGTTTATCGGCTGTCAGATACCCTGGAACTCCGCCAGATGTGGTCGCATGAATTCCGTGCTCTGTGGAGTGACCTAGAAAGAGCAGCGAGCACGCCGCTATCCAGCGTAGCGCCCCACCATCCAAATGATCAATCACCTTGAGCTCAAGTGCCGGCGACACCGCGCCCATGCGCGCTTCTAGTTCTTCGACCGTTTGGATGGGGGTGTTGTCCACGTCGTTTACGCTCTACTCACTCGCTTATCGTCTCTCTTGTGCCTCTTCGTCATCTAGGTCGGCGATAACTTGGCGGGATCAGAATCGATAGGTCGCACGACCGACGATGGTCCGCGCGTCGCCAAAAAAGCAATCGCCCCGGGCAAGACAGGTAGATTCGAACTCTTTGTCCGCGAGGTTTCGGACGTTGAGTGCAAAGTCCCAGCGATTACGACCATAACCGATCAATAAGTCACCAACCGTATAGCTTGGTGTTTCAAGCGAGTCAGCCCCGTTTTGACTGGCGCCAACATAGCGTACGCCCACACCGCTGCGGAAGCCATTTAATACGCCAGTCGGTTGCCACATAGCCCAGACTGACGCCTGTTCTTCGGGAACGCTTGCGAACTGAAAGCCGTTGGGGTCGGTCATATCGATGGTATTCGCATTCAATTCGAGGCTCCATTGGGCGAACTTAAACAGAGCTTCCAACTCGACGCCATCGATTTCCGAAACGCCTTCTTGCTGCGAATTGGCGTTGGGAAGCGCATTCGGATTTGCAAGGTTGCTGATCTCGATGTCGTAGCGAGCAAGTGTCACGAAAATGCGGCCATCTTCAGATTGATACTTGATCCCAAACTCAACCTGCTCGCCCTCTTGTGGTTTGAGTTGACGCTGCGTGACCTGGTCTAAGCCAACGACCGGCTCAAATGATTCCGCGTAGCTGATGTAGGGAGAGAGTCCAAAAGCCGTTTCATACAACAAGCCGAAGGCAAGACTTGTCGCATCATCGTCTTGCTCCGAAGCTCCCGCTTCCGACTCCGCTTCATCAAAGCGCACACCTGCGGTCAGATGCCAGTTTCCCCAAGTGAACTGATTGTTTACGTAGATGCCGAGATCTTTAGTGACTTCTGTGGGCTGAACCTGCGTTACCGCGTCGAAGAGCGCCTGATCCGGTACTAGCCCGGTAGGGACTGGATTTAGCGGGTTATTCCAAAAGGTATCTCCCACTCCCGCGTTCGGGCCGTTGGCCAGTATGTCTAGTCCAAGGGCGTAGATGAAACCGCCTGCTTCATCCGTTTCTACGTCCTGATACTGAAGCCCCATGAGCAACTGATGATCCACTGGGCCTGTGCTGAACTTCGCTCTAAATCGCGTATCGAATGCGATTTGGTCTGAACTCCTATCAGTGAAGAACCATGATCTCGGTGAGTTTCCATCCTCATAGAGGGTGCCGTCCGGGTTTCTTGCATAGCGGTCACCACCCAGGATCGAAAACGATTGCCAAGCCTGCGCGTAATCGGAGCTACCCTCCATCCAACGAGCGGTACTCTCCACGCTCCAGACTTCGTTGAAGTCGTGTTCCAGCAAGAGCGTGACTGAATCGCTATCGGTATCAAAGCGATTGAAACTCGGTTCGCCCAAATACGCATCGAAGGGAATTTGCTCACCATTAGGGGCGGGTCTCAACGTGCCGTCGATTGGGTGGAACTGCGACGCGGTGTCGCTATCGCTGCGCCTAAGGTTGCCAAGCAGGGTCAGCGTCGTATCTTCTCCAGGCGTCCAGGTAACGGATGGCGCTAGCGTCAGCGACTCTTCGAATACCTGATCGACCTGCGTGTTGGTGTCTCGGTACACGCCAACCACTCGAAAGTGGAGCTGGTCGTTGATAGAGCCATTGAGGTCCGCCGCCAACTGGCCTCGATTGAAGTTGCCCGCCTCTACGACGATTTCGCTAGGGAGATCCGCTTGAGCCCGTTTACTGACGACGTTGACCAAGCCACCAGGCGTGCCCTGACCGTAGAGGACGGATGCGGGACCTTTGAGTATTTCGACCTGCTCGATAGTGTAGATATCGGGGCGCGCATTATTGAAGTTGCCGAACAGCGCTTGAAGACTGTCGCGATACTCAGGAACTGACAGTCCCCGTACCGCTAAGGTATCCGCGCGAGTAGAGAATCCAAACTGCTCTCCGGTCACGCCTGCGGAGTATACGTAGGCGTCGTTGAGGTTCAGCGCACCTTTGTTGAGCAGATCCTGCTGGGTCTCGATGGAAATTGACCGCGCCAGCTCGGTTATCGGTGTGTCGGTCTTGATGGCACCAAAGGGTGAAAGTGTGCCGGTCACAAGAACCTCCTCTATTTCACTGGCACCGGCGGAACCGGTGGGGTCAGGTGTTTCCTGAGCAACGCCATCGACCGTGACTGTCGAAGAAGCCACTGCAATGGTGGCTACCAGTACTTTGCGATGTAGCCAGGCTACACGGCTGAATGTCTTCATGAATTCCCCCAAGAACGTAAGGTGCGCCGACAGAAGGAGTCGTCGGCGCGCGCGATTATAGGTCAACGAGGGACGTAATAAAAAAGAGAACGATTCGCATGTGAATATTCACTGCGACCCGCTGGAAGTTTTTCTTGGACATAAAAAAACGACGACATCCGCATGGGTGGACCCATCAGGACCGTCGTCGCTTTGGTTTGCTAGTTCGTTGAAGAACTAGCGGAGTGTTCAGTCGCTACTGAACCTGCGCAAGAGCCGTGGTCAAGCGATCTTTGTTCATCACAAAGCCGCCCGCCGTTTGCTCTGCAGCGGCTTTAGCTGCGTCCAAGTTGGTGGCGTCTCCAACCTGAATTACGCCAGCCATTCCCATTACCAGGTGCGGTTTACAGATGTATACGTAAACCCCCTCAGCGGTTAGCTCGACACGAGTCTCCGTATCTGGAGCGCTATCCCAGGTCGGTCCGCCTTCCGGTACGTAGGCTGATTTGGAGTTGTGGCCGCCTCGCTGAGTGGGTTGAAACACCACGGTATCGCCAACATCAGCTTTGATATAGCTTGGCTCGAACACCATCGCGCCGCCTGGCCCTTGGTTGAGCATTTGTACAACATGCTCAGCCGCCGTTGCTTGCGAAGTGCCGAATGAGGCGGCTGCAGCCAACACCGCGGCGCCCGCGCCGAGGATAGCCTTGCGACCCAGCGCCGCTTTGTTCCGAGTGTTATTAGTCATGCCATTCTCCATAGTTACCTCTTTTATCAGCTCTGCTATCAGCTCCACTTCCGGTTCTACCGACAAAGCGTCCTGTTGCCTATACGCAGGGCTGAGATTTTCAGACGCCAGAGTCTAGCGGATTCTGGCATCAGCTTCGTACTGCTAGCGCTTCTGTATACGTTTTGACCGCAACCGTGGCGCATCGTTTCCGTTTAACTACCTTTAAGTCCGTCGGCGAGCGGGCCTTTATAGGCCTCCTTCCGTTAGTTTTGCCGGGTCGAGTAGCTTCTCAAGCTCTTCCCTCGACAAATCGGTTTCTTGCGCCGCCACGTCTATGATCGGTGCGCCGGATGCGTAGGCCTGTTTCGCTATCTGGGCCGCTTTAGCGTAACCGATAATCGGATTAAGCGCCGTCACCAGGATCGGGTTACGGCCGAGG
>JBCCQO010000333.1:0-4123 GCA_039024595.1 Pseudomonadota bacterium
CTACGTTCAGCGTCTGCTACCTCCCAGCTCAAGGGTGTAAGAGCAAAGCGCAGCGCGGTAAACAGATCTTCCGGTAAGCCCCACTGTTTAGCCAACATCGAACTCAACACGGCTGAATTCGTCATCATTTCCCGTTGCTGCCCTTCGACTCGATCCAGCAGTGTGGTCTTGGGCGCATAAATCGCTGCTAAATCAGGGCGCGAAGAAATCAATGCGAGGTCACCCACGTTCACAAGCAACGCCCGGGTTGCAAAAATTGAGGGGTTGGACCAGTCAAGGGCTTGCGCGTAGGACTGGGCAGCTGCACTGGCGACGTAGCTTGATCGCCAGATACGCATATAGGCCGCTTTCTGTACATCCGTTTCAAACTGCATGACCTGCGTTATCGCACTTTGCAACACCAGTCCCTTGACCATGGTTGTACCAAGATAATTGACCGCGTGCTCTATTGAGGAAATGGGTGTGGATAGTGCAAACGCCGCTGAGTTGACCACCCGCAGCACATCAGCGGATAGCGTGGGACTGGAAAGTATCGCTTTGCGCAATTCTTCCGGGTCGTCCAAGCCGCTTGTTAGACGCTCGACCAGTGGTGGAGGTTGCTTCAAGGAATCCACTAACTCGGTAACGTCTTCGAGCTCTACTTCGTTTAGGTGTTCTTCCATGACGAGGAAGAGATCGGCCAATCGTTCAGGAACCTGCCGAGCGGCCAAGGCTTCGAACTCGGCCTGATCGAAATCGCTCGATTCGGCACCAGCAGATGAACTGCTGGCATCCTTTGCCTTGGACTTCTTGTTTCCTAGTTTGAACCAGCTCATGACGTGGACTCGGGTGAGGATAGTGAGGTAGCTGGGCTAGAGCTTGCGCCAGCTTCCGGTTATCAGATGGCAAGACTAAGACAGAACCGGGATCGTCGCTAGATGCTTTGTGCGTTTTGTTCCTTTATCGGTAGATCTTGCAGGTGTCGCGGATAGCGCCTTGAGCGCTACGATTACTCGCTCGCGTTGCGGTAGTGAGTAACTCACTGCGCAGGCTGACCCGAATTCGAGCAAGGCTATTGCACGCCCCCAAGTCCATGCGTACCCCCTGTAATTCCTGGGTAACTTCCACTGCATATTGGCTCTCGAAATCTGGCTCCTCAAGCGCCATTAAACCCATGAAATATGGGGTTTTTTGCTCGTTCGAACGCAATTTATTTACAACGAACTTGGTTGAAAATAACTCGGCGTATACGGAGACTGAGCTCTCCAAACTCCTATGCACTCGAGATGCTTCTTCTAAGTGATGAGTTTTAGGAGATCGCGCTCAGAAGGTTACTTTAATGAGATTCTTTTCGGGTACTAGCTGTATGAACGCAGTAGCGGCCATTGTTCGTCCAACAGGGATCTGCATGAGCATTGTGCCTATACTTGTTGTATTAGCTGCCCAGGGGTCGGCTGCCCAGGATTCGACTGGTGCGGTCGCTTCCACAGTCATCGAAGAGACGGTGGTAACCGCCACACGAACGGCTCGTTCAATCACTGAAATTGCGCGCTCAGTCGTCGTTCTCGAGCCTTTGGTCATTGAAGAAAACCTAATCAAGACGTCGAACATCGGCGATCTCTTGGGAGCTTCGGTTCCAGGATTTGGTGCGCCCTCAGCATTGGATATTACACGCACACAGACCTTGCGGGGTCGTGGCGTCCAGTACTTGCTTGACGGTGTGCCCCTCTCCTACAACAGCGGGGCCGGTTTTGGTGGCAGCCCACTTGTGAAGTTTGACCCGGAGGTACTTGGTCGCGTCGAGGTTCTATACGGTCCAACTTCCGTGTTCGGCGCTGGCGCCACCGGTGGTGTCATTCAATTTTTAACCCGAGACGCGCAGGAAGACGATCCTTTGCGGGTTCGCTTCCGTCTACAAACGACGACCTATACTGGAGCGGACAATCCATTTGATGATGAGGCGCTCAGTTTTAAACCGACAATCGCCCTGTCTGGAGACCTTGGCCGCTTCGATTACCTTGCGATGTATAGCTACGACTCGCAAAACGCGATCTTCGATGGTGATGGTGATTTGGTGAATCCGGTGTTTTATGGCTTTTCCGACGACCAGAATTACTTTTTGAAGCTCGGTTTCGATCTGGATGATGAGCAGCGTATCGACGGCTGGTTTAATTTCATTGAGCGAGAGCCTGACGGTCGAACCTTTAACCTCGCTCTAGACGACGACGGCACCGCGACCGGGGTTGAACAACCGGGTAACTTTCAAGTCGATCTCAGTGCTAACCCACGCATCGACGAAAAGAAGATGTGGAATCTTCGCTACCAGCATCAAAACCTGTACGGCGGCGCGCTCACGCTCCAGTATTACGGTCGCGATGATGAGCGAGTGGGTGGTCTCAATGACCTGCGCTTGGCAGCATTCTTACCAACTTGGCCCGCTTTCTGGCCGAGCAACTATCAGGCTTTATCACTCGACGAAGGCTATGGTTTCCGAAGTCAATTTGCCTTCGATGCCAGTCAACGACTGAGTTTAGTCGTGGGCGTCGACTACGAGGAGCAGGAGAGAGAGAGCAATGCACTGGTTTACGAAATCCCCGCCGATTTTGATGAGACCGGTTCGCTAGGGCCGGTCCTACGAGAGGATCTTTTTTCCTTTCCTTTTGAGCTAGAAACGCTGGGCGTATTTGTTCAAGGAGAGTTTGAGCCCGTCGAAGGACTGCGTTTGTCGGCGGGTCTACGCTGGGAGGATGTTAGCTTCTCGATTGGGTCGGGAACGCGTGTATTTGAAACTACCGTCGTTGACGGTGCGCAAGTCGCGCGACCGGGCGGTGTGGGAGAGTCAGACGATTTTGCCTTCAATATCGGCGTTTCCTACGATGTGAGTTCAGCGGTTACGGTATTTGCGAACTTCGCCCAAGGCTATGAAGTACCGGAACTCTCGTCCGTCGCGGGCCAGGTTCCACCGGAAGCGCAACTCGTTAGTGACGAAGCGGTACAGCCGCAAATCGTCGATAACTATGAGCTTGGTTTGCGCGGCGGTGTTCAAGGTTGGCGCTACTCCCTAGCAGCGTTTTACTCTGATTCTGAGCTTGGGGAAAACTTTATCTATGATCCGCTCACAGGAATGGGCGAGTACAACCGAGCGCCACAGGAGAATTATGGTTTTGAGTTTGTACTCGGATGGAATCCGACGGACTACTTTGACGTTCTTGCCGCGCTAAGTTGGAATGAAGGGGATTTCGATCCGGATGGCGACGGCCCAGAGGGCAATGTGCCCCTCTCTACGCTGGATGTGTCGCCGTGGAAAGCCACGCTCAACCTGCGCTACGACATCACTACAAAACTTCAGCTGAACGGACAGCTCTTGATTGTAGGTGACAGAGACAGAGCCTTTGATGAAGGGATCGATCTGTATGAAATTACCGGCTATGAAACGCTCGACCTAGGACTGAACTACAGCTTTTCTCGAAGTCGTGTTTCGTTGCAGCTAACCAACGTCCTGGACAATGATTACATCACACCGGCGAGTCAAACCTATATCGGAAATCTCGCGTTCTTGCCTCGGGTAGCAGGGGCGCCAGGACGAGCCTTAGCGCTGGCTTTCAATACCGAGTTCTAGGTCCTGGACCATCTACAAAGCAAATCATTCGATGGAATTTCAGAAAGTGCGTGAAGATTTCCTTTATTGCTGCAAATCTCTTATCCAAACCAGTCCAAATTGAGCTAGGCTCGACCGCCATAAGAGCTAGATAAGCAAACGCTAGTGTGTTGCGCGCGTTTACCCAATGTCTCCGTTTAGGGACTTGCCTTGCCCGGCGCCGCAAGGGCACTCTCGCTAGCGATGGTAGAGGCAATCATGGAACCTGAAAGCGCTACTTTCTTGACGCAGGCAGTCTTCGCTGAACTTCTCCTGCGCGGCGCTGCAGGATCAATTCTATTGCTTATGGGAGTTCGGCTCGCCCGGCCGAGGCAGGGCTTAGTACTTTCCAATCTCGCTGCTACTTTTGCCTTCGCCACCTGCGTATATACGATTTTGAGTGCGTCGGTTAACGAACTTATAGATGCTCGACTCCTATCGATACTCGCCATCGTCGGGGCTCTCAACTCCGTGTTTTTTTGGTGGTTCGCCTCCGCATTATTCGAC
>JBCCQO010000334.1:0-4116 GCA_039024595.1 Pseudomonadota bacterium
AGCCCTTAAGCGAACAGCACCCGCCAGGAGAAGGTACAACGCAGGTACACTAAGCCGGTACCCGCGATGAATAAAAGCTAACGGTTGTTAGCGAACGACGAGTTCGACGCGGCGGTTTCGGGCACGTCCATCATCCGTGTCATTGCTGGCTACCGGCGCAGATTCGCCACGACCAATCGGACGAAGCTGATCTGCGGACACGCCTTTCGACACCAGATAATCAACCGCCGCCTGTGCCCGTCGCTCGGACAGAGTCTGGTTGTACTCGTCGGTACCTCGGCTATCCGTATAGCCGACCACATCTAGCTGGACACTGGAGTGGGACTTGATGACATCAACAGCGGCATCGAGTGCTGACCGTGACGGAGCATCTAGTGCAAAACTGTCGAAGGCAAAGCCCAAACGATCAACGGTAAGTACAACCTCGTCTTTGACAGGGCAACCTCGGCTATCCACCGTTACCCCGGCAGGTGTGTTGCGGCAATCGTCGCGGAAATCCGGAACACCGTCGCCGTCGCTGTCCAACGCACATCCAACGGAATCAACCGCGACTCCAGCTCGGGTGTTCGGACAACGATCGCTTCCATCGACGACGCCATCACCATCGCTGTCTTCAACCGGCGGCTCAACGGCCGCCCTCTGCGGTTGGGCCTGACCGCCCTCTTCACCGCAGACAATCGCGGCAACACCCGCGCCGCCGGCGACCCCAGCGGCTGCGATCCCGCCACTCGCCCCGGTCACGACTGCACCAAGCGCAGAAAGGCCGACCAGACAGCCATCATCGTACTGTCGATCGGTGGTGCTGGTGCATGCGGTTACTGCGCCAAGCAAAAGCAGCGCGCAGATTCTAAAGGTGGCATTCATCCTAAATTCCCCCTGAAGCCTTAGTTTTGCATTACGAAGAACGCGCCGAGTGCCTTGACACGCCCCTAAGTCGAAAAAACCGAGAGTACACCATTTCATCGCGAATTCGCAGACTTCAACGGCCCCTTATCCCGCTATTTCGCTATTCCGCCAAACCGATGAGATCGTCATCGAGCATCACTTCCAGACGAAAGACCAAACCAAATACTCCCTCACGCTCCACCTCGAAACTGTCTCGGCGCCAGTTGTAACTCGGTTCTAGTTCAAAAAAGAGAAACTGTCGGAAGAATTGGCGGCGATACAACATACCGACTCGGTAATTGGTCGCGAAAGTGGCTGGCTGATCGCGACCACTCATGGTTACGTAGTATTCCATCGCGCTGGGAAAGTCTTCATGATCGTTAAACCAGCGGCGATAAAACACACCTGTGTTCCAATCCCAGAACTCTCGATCTTCTCGATAGCGCAAGCGACCGCCCCAGCGCAGCAAGCTACGGTCAGAGAGCACGCGATTGAGATCGAAGTTCGTCAACGCGCGGTAACCGTCTTCCGAATGGTATTGCAGACGCTGTGTAGCCCGAGCCCAGGCTTGTTGCCCCAGCGGTAGCTGATAGCGATAGCGTACACCCGGTAGCACGGCAGGACCGGAGCGCAGCGAAACGGTTCCGTCCAGTCGTGAGCGCTTACCATCGGAAAAATTGACACGAACGCCGATGTCGCTCTCGGCGGCTCGCTCCTCTTCGGTCAGCGTTTGCTCCGCTTCCTCACCGGAAAAAATGAGATCGACGCGCTCGGAGATCTTCGGAAGACTTACCTGCCCACGGACGCGAAAACGAAAGTCATGCTGATCTCGGTTGTCCCAATCATCGATTGCTATAGCGCGTACGAACGTGTCTGCTCGTTCCGCATCACGGACTTCAGCACCAAAGAAGTCGTCCATCCATTGGGCTAGGGCTTGCGCTCGATTGGTCGCGAAGGAGTGACTGCTGTCGACCCAGTGTGGAGCCTGATCTAGTACGATGACCTCAGTGATTTCGTCGTTTTCGACGGGTTCAGAAGCCTGCACAAACAGGGGTATCAGCCCATGGCCGATGGGCAAGCAGGCCACAAGAATAGCCTTGCCTACTCCAAGCATCGCATCCCTTTTTCTATGATTAGGTGACGTACTCACACCAAACTAGCGCTCTTCTCCTAACCTATTGGTATCTCGTGACCTTCTCGTGACCTTCACGTATCGTTCTAGTGTCGTTTTCGGTGCTCTCTCGTATTCTTAATTGCCCGGTTGTCGCGTCACCTGCCTGTCTGCATTGCGATCGACACTCCCCCGGTGCCTGACCATCTCGAGACGACCGTTTCCATCGCAGCGCCGGAGCCTTTAGAAATGCCCGTAAAGCTAGCGCGAAACTCGCTTCTTCTAATGGCCTACGCCACCACCATGACCGAACTCGCTAGGAAGACCACAGCCTCGGGTAGATCGTTGAGAGCTAGCTTTCCATCAGTGCTGATCGTTTGAGGTGTCGCATCCTCACTATAGGATACGAATCAACGGGATCAATAGTCCGTTCAAGCGATCGGCCGAGCGAAGATATTTAGATTAGCGAATCTCGGAAAGCGCTGCGGCGGCAGCCAGACGACCAGACATCGCCGACATGGGAACGCCCGCCCCCGGATGGACGGAACCACCTGCAAGATACAGCCCTCGGATCGGGGTCCGTGCTCCGGCTCTTGCGAAACTCGCAAACGGCCCGTGATTCGCACGCCCATAGAGGGAGCCGCCACTGCCAGGAAAGCGCTTAGCAAAGCCAGCTGGATCGGTCGTAACAGAGCTTTCTTCCGTAAAAGCAACGTCGCAGCCACAAGACGCTAGCATCTGAAGCGCAGCCTCCTGATACATTTTGAGCGCGGATTCACTTCGCTCGACCCGATCACCATCGGCGGGCGCATTGATAAGAAGCAATAAGGGCTCCGGGCCGGCGACCGCCTTCGATCCTTCTACCCGATTTTGAGCGCAAACGTACACCGTAGGCTGATCCACGATGGCCCGCTCCTTGAAGATAGTTCGAAATTCCTTTGGGTAGTCCTGCGCAAAGAACACGTTGTGATAATGCAGCTCGAAGCCAGTTACTTCACCGAGTAAACAGAACGTTATAGCGGAAAGAGCGCGGTGCTTTTCGCTAACTATTCCTGCGGCGCGGCGAACATCTGGGCCCAGCAGTCCGGTAGCGAGTGCAGAGGCATCACCATTGAAAACAACCCGCTTTGTATCGATGTACGCATCCTTATCGGTGAACACACCCACGACTCGATCTCCGCGGACGTCGATGGTGCGAACACCTTCGTTAAAGCGATACTCAACCCCAAGGTTTTCACCCACTCGCATTAATGCGAGGGCCACGGCTTCCATACCACCATCTACCAACCACACGCCATCCTGCTCCACGTGAGCAATGAGCATGAGCGTTGCCGGGGCCTGAAGTGGTGATGAGCCTACGTAGGTTGCATAGCGCCCAAAGAGTTGCCGCAGTCGCGCATCCGAAAACTGTGCTCCCAGCGCACTCCAAAGGGACTGAAAGGGAGCCGTTCGCCAAAGCGAGTCGAGGCGATCGAAACCAACGCGCTTAACCAGTTCGAACATGCCCGGACGCGGAGAAGCAATAAATGGTTCGCGCAGTGTGTCGTAAATTGCAGCGCCCCGGCGGCAGAAATCCCGATAGGACTGTGCGTCAGCCCTACCCGAAAATGCCTCGATCGCCTGCGCCGAGCGATCAGTGCTCGCAAAGAGATCCAACTCGCCCCCCTGGGTCCAAGCGTGTCGGGCAAGCACAGCAGCTTTGTGCATACCCAGTTCAGCTTCGAGCGTGGTGCCGGCGCTGGCCAACAACTCATCGAAAACCCAGCGCATGGTGAATACGGTCGGGCCTGCGTCCACAGCTTGTCCCGCGACCGGCAATCGACGCATCTTGCCCCCGGGTCTCGATTCGCGTTCGAGAACGGTGACGCGCTGCCCCGCCGCCGCCAATTCTATAGCCGCAGCCAGTCCACCGACGCCGGCGCCGATCACGAGGGAATGGGGCATTAGGCGGGCTGCGGTCGCCGAGAGCGAAAGCGCAGACTGACGGCACGCTGATGATAAATAATCAAACTCAATCCGGTGATCAAGGGTACGGACCAGAGCGTGGGAGTGAGCGCCGCTTCTGGAAGCACGCGGACCGCACCAAAGGCAAAGAACGCTGTGTATACGCTAATGCCAGC
>JBCCQO010000335.1:0-4115 GCA_039024595.1 Pseudomonadota bacterium
ACCATTTTAACGCAAAACATACTGACAAAGTAGCGGTCAGATTGTGGAAATGATATTGTATCTAATTCCCCACATTTAGCATTCATATTCACACAGCACACATTACCGGGCGAGTCCATTCCGTTGCGGCTGATGCGGCGTGGTTCGCCGCTGTTCATCGGTATCAAGCTGGGCGAGTAAGCGAAGGGTGATTGCTTAGCTGAGATATCGCACTTCCGTAATGGGACGAAAGGGGCATAACAAGGGTTGTGCCCTTTTCTGTTTCTAGCGCGCAGTTTTTTCTCCTTTAAGCGGTTACAATTCGCGCCCGCTGACTTGCAGCAGCACGCTCGCCAGTAAGCTAAGGACCGGTTTTGGGTAGTCGGCCGCTTGGAGCGGCGTACCGTCGGTACCTGCCAGCCTGCATAGTGTACAAACGCTTTTAATGGATCACAGACATAGGATTTAACGGTTTCGCGTGCGCGATTTAGAACACATCCGTAATTTCTCTATCATTGCTCATATCGATCACGGTAAGTCGACGCTCGCAGATCGGTTTATCCAGCATTGCGGGGGCTTGAGCAGCCGCGAAATGCAAGAGCAAGTACTCGACTCTATGGACATCGAGCGCGAGCGCGGAATAACGATCAAAGCACAGAGCGTAACTCTGGACTACTTGGCTAAAGACGGCACTACTTATCAGCTGAATTTTATTGACACTCCAGGCCACGTTGATTTTTCCTATGAAGTGTCGCGCTCCCTGTCCGCCTGTGAAGGAGCGCTGCTTGTTGTTGACGCAGGTCAAGGTGTAGAAGCACAGTCCGTAGCAAACTGCTATACCGCAATTGAGCAAGGCCTGGAAGTTCTGCCGGTACTCAATAAGATGGACTTACCGCAGGCAGACCCGGATCGCGTAAAGCTCGAAATTGAGGAGATTATTGGCATAGATGCGACGGATGCCTCGTTGGTCAGTGCCAAGAGCGGGATGGGTATCGAAGATGCTTTGGAGTATCTCGTCGAGCACATACCGCCACCGGAAGGCGACCGCGATGCACCTTTACAGGCGCTAATCATCGATAGTTGGTTCGACAACTATCTGGGTGTTGTGTCACTGGTGCGCGTCATTCAGGGCGTCCTCACCAAGCGAGATCGAATTGTCACCAAAGCCACCGGTAAGCAGCACCAAGTCGATGCGGTAGGGATTTTTACGCCGAAAAGAGAGGAGAGAAGCGCACTCCACGCCGGCGAGGTCGGATTCGTGGTAGCCGGCATCAAAGACATTCAAGGTGCGCCGGTAGGCGATACGCTTGTCCATGCGAGCCAAGCAGATGTGCCGTCTCTACCGGGCTTTCAAACCGTTAAACCTCAGGTCTATGCGGGCATATTTACCGTGTCTGCCGATGACTATGAGGACTTTCGTGAAGCGCTTGCGAAATTGACCCTAAACGACGCTTCCTTGTTCTACGAACCGGAAACCTCCGACGCGCTTGGCTTCGGTTTTCGCTGCGGCTTTCTCGGAATGCTCCACATGGAGATTATCCAGGAGCGGTTAGAGCGGGAGTACGATCTCGACTTAATTACAACGGCGCCCACGGTTGTGTACGAGGTGGTCAAGAAAAACGGCGACACTGTGCGCGTGGACAATCCCTCGGCGCTGCCGGATACCGGCGATATAGAGCAAATGCGGGAGCCGATCGCCCGTTGCAATATCCTGGTTCCACAAGACTATCTTGGCAACGTAATCAGCTTGTGCGTCGAGAAGAGAGGGACTCAGAAGGATATGCAATTCCTTGGAGCGCAAGTTTCTCTCATCTATGACATGCCGATGGCCGAAGTGGTTCTCGACTTTTTTGATAGGCTGAAATCGGTGAGTCGAGGTTATGCATCGTTAGACTACAGTTTTGAGCGTTTCGAGGCGGCAAGTCTTGCTAAATTGGATGTACTCATTAATGGTGATCGGGTAGACGCCCTGGCGATTATCGTCCACCGGGACAACCTCCAGCACCGAGGGCGCCAGCTGACCGAGAAAATGAAAGAGCTTATTCCCCGGCAAATGTTTGATGTCGCCATTCAGGCTGCGGTCGGGGGTAAAATAGTGGCTCGACAAACGGTCAAAGCTTTGCGCAAAAATGTGACGGCGAAATGCTATGGCGGTGACGTGACCCGCAAACGGAAATTGCTTGAGAAGCAAAAGGCCGGTAAGAAGCGCATGAAACAAGTTGGTAGGGTCGAGATTCCCCAGTCCGCATTCTTAGCTGTTTTAAAAGTTGATTGAGACTGTTGTGGGTTGGGTTCGCTAGGTTTTAGGTATGTCCATTGATTTCCCTTTGATATTGGTTGCGCTGGTGTTTGGTACCGGCTTGATATGGCTAGCCGACCGCCTGCTGCTCGCTCCCGGTCGGCAGCGCAGCTATGAGGCGCTGTGCGCGCGCTATCCTTCCTGGGAAGATGACGATAGTTCAGACGCTAAGGATTTCGCTCTTGCGGCTGAGGATTTGCCCCGGGAGC
This sequence comes from Pseudomonadota bacterium, assembly GCA_039024595.1. Lineage (GTDB taxonomy): Bacteria > Pseudomonadota > Gammaproteobacteria > Pseudomonadales > Halieaceae > Congregibacter. The sequence continues at coordinate 2,488 of JBCCQO010000335.1, forward strand.
CGACTGTCGTCGAGTATTCGCGCTCTTTTTTTCCGGTGCTGGCGGTAGTTTTTGTGCTCCGCAGTTTTCTCGTTGAGCCTTTTCAGATCCCTTCGTCATCGATGGTTCCCACTTTGGAAGTTGGCGACTATATCCTGGTTAACAAGTTTACCTACGGCGTACGGCTGCCTGTTCTGCGGACCAAAGTCTTGGATTTGGGTAAGCCGGAGCGGGGTGATGTCATGGTGTTTTTCCCACCCCACCTCAATAAAACGTACTACATCAAGCGTGTTATTGGCCTTCCCGGAGATGTCGTTAGCTATCGTAATAAGCGGCTCTATGTTAACGGCGAACCGGTTAGTTTTGAGCCGATTCCGGTGCTACTCGAGGAGCAGAATCGATTCCAGGTCGGTGTCGCTGAGCTAAACGGTCAAAAGCACTTACAACGGCACGACCTCCTCCGCCGAGGACGAGATTTTACGGTTACTGTTCGGCCCGGCCACTACTTCATGATGGGCGACAATCGAGACAACAGTTCGGACAGCCGAGTCTGGGGTCAGGTTGCAGAACGCGACATTGTCGGTAAAGCCTTTGCGATTTGGATGCACTGGCCGACGCTGTTCAGCGTGCCGAGTTTTGATCGAGTTGGTGCTATAGAGTAACGGCTCAGGTCGTCCCGGCCTTGCTGTGCAGCCAATTTTGTGTAATTCGTGTAAGCCGTGTAAAAACGTCGTCGATTCGGGCGGTGAGTCAAAAAGCAGGTGTGGGCACCCCGCAAATTTCCAAAGGTGATCCTAAGGCGCGAGAAGCGTTCCCAATCATACGTTGAATCCCTCTGCGAATGGGTCGATGATGGTCTGTAGGTGTTTTATAGGGGCCGATTGATGGGTGCCGCAATGGAGAGCGAACGGTGTTGCCAATGAATAAGAACAACCAATCCTATTCTTCAAGTGTCAAAAGTGTTTCCCCGCCGCCCAGGCGCGTCGCTTTGTCGGGCAGCATCGATTGCCACTGCGATGGCCGCTTTGGAGAACCCCCGATGCGTTGCGGTGGGCATTTCTACCGGTCACCCGCTCGGCAGCAGGGAATGGGGATGCTTGGCATACTGACGATAGCGATCATGGTCGGTTTCTTTGTCATGTCAGCGATCCGCATCGCACCGAGTTATACGGAGTATCTTGTAGTCAAAGAGACGGTAATTCGTGTGGCGGAAGAGTACGACGAGAATCGGGACACACCCGCGACGCTTCGCAACACCATTGCAAAGTACTTCAATACGAATCAGATCAAAGGTATCAGCCCGCGGGAAGTGATCATCAAACGGGAGAAAGGACGGATCGTTATCAATTCGAATTACGAAAAGCGCATACCTCTGGTGTGGCGTATCGACGCAGTGGTGCGTTACGACGATCTTGAGTTTATTGCGGGCGAGACCTACAGCGATTGAACTCCAGTCAGGAGCGTTGGCTTGAGCAGGTCTTTGGCTGTCGGCTAAAAACGCAAAAGTTATTTCGACAAGCGCTTTCCCACCGAAGCGTAGCCGGCGATAACAACGAGAGGCTGGAGTTTTTCGGCGATGCGGTGCTGGGCTGCTACGTCAGCGAAGAGCTTTATCAGCGTTTCCCCGAAGCGGATGATGGGCAGCTAAG
>JBCCQO010000336.1:0-4102 GCA_039024595.1 Pseudomonadota bacterium
CACCCTGGGGCTACGCGGGTTCAGCCGCCACCGCGCAGTTTTTGCAAACCTTTAGAGAGTACCCGCCCAGCCAGCGCCCGGACTCCTGGTCCATTACTAAGCTGACCGATCGCTTCTTGAACGTCGAGTGATTCTTCGCTATCGGTTCCAAGTCGTTGCGTAGCTACTTTAACGGTTTGGACATCGTTGTCGGTACCGGTGTCGCCAGCGGGGAGGGGTGGGCGTCCTGCTTTTCCGCCTTTGCGCCGTTAGCGACGAAACGACTGCTTACTCGCGTAACAAGCTCCGCTATGTCTTGCCCAATCAGATAGAGCGCCGGTACCAAAAGCAGGCTGACAAACAGCGCAAACAGTACCCCAAAGGACAAAGACAGAACCGCAGGCTTTAAAAACTGCGCGTTGGTACTGCGCTCGGCCATAATAGGAATGAGCCCAACAAAGGTTGTCACCGTGGTGAGTAGAATCGGTCGAAAGCGATCGATACAGGCTTCCACCACTGCTTCAAAGGCGTCTTTTCCTTCTTGGCGAAGCCTCCCGATGAAGTCAACAAGCACTAGGTTGTCGTTGACCACTACGCCTGCAGCGGCGCCGATCCCGAAGTAAGAAAACAGGGCCATTGGCGTTGAAAAAGTGAGGTGACCGATCACCGCGCCCATAAACCCAAAGGGGATTGCGGTCATGACCAGCAGCGGTAACCAATAGGACTTGAAAGCAATCGCAATCAGCGCATACATCGCAAACAACGCGATCAGATAGAGAGCTTGAATTTCACCCATAAAGAGCGCTTCTTCTTCCTGAGCCCCCCCAGCAAGAATTACGAGCTCCGGATAGCGCTCCTGCAGTTGCGGTAAAAACTGTTCGTCGATATCTCGTTTTATGTCGCTGAGCGTATCCTGTTCAATGTCCGCACGGACGTATACAACCCGGTTTCCATCGCGTCGTTCAATCCGCTGAACGCCACGGCGAAGTTCTACGTCGGCAATAGAAAACAGCGGCACTTCACGGCCTGCTCCCGTTCGAACGCGAAAATCATCGAGACTTGCGAGACTTCGACGAGCTTCTTTCGGGTAGCGAACCATGACTTTGACGTCACCGTTGCTGCGCGGGAGTCGCTGCACTTCCTCGCCAAAGTAGGCTTGGCGAACCTGTTGGGACACATCAGCAAGAGACACACCAAGGCGCTCCGCGCCCGGTTTTAGCTGCAATACAAATTCATCTAACTCACCCCGCTGGCTGTCGCGTACGTCTAGCGTTCCGCGGTAGCCACGGATCTTTTGCTGTAGATCCTTTGAGGCCCGGTTTAGCGCTTCACCGTCTTTGTGGCGGAGCAGATAGGTAATATCCGAATTGTTATCGTTCAGGGCGTAGTTGACCTTAATTTCTTCTGCGTCCGGGATATCTCCTACCAGTTGCTGGAAGCGCTCCGCTGCCTCACGAGCGCTTAGGTCGCGGATCTCCGGTGGCGCAAGATTCACAATTGCAATCACGCTGTCACGACGTGAGCGGGTGTACCAGCTTTGAATGAGCTGACCACTGCCCGATCCACTTGCGGCCGCCGCTTCTTCTACCTCGGTGATGAGCGCTTTTTCCGCTTCTTGTAATTGATCCAAAATCTCCAGCGCTCGCTCATAAGGCGTGCCTGGCGGGAGAGATACGTTGATATAGATTTGTTCGCTTTCCACCTGGGGCATGAAGTAGAACCGGAGCCAGCCGGTACTGAGCAAGCTCACAGCTACGATAAACCCGGCAAAGAAGATGCTCGCGGTTAGGTAGCGTCGCGACACGGCGCCTTTCACGATCGGTCCGTAGCGATGTCGTGCAAAGGTCACGATACTGTTGGCTATTTGACTTTGACGCTGAGCTAATCCGCTGACTGTGTGTTTTTCCTTCAGCGATCGGAGGTGCGTCGGCAAGATTAGGAACGCTTCGATCAGGGAAATCACCAAAGCGGCAGTGATGACGATCGATAGCTGGCGCGTTACCTGGGCGGTTTCTCCGGTTACGAACAGCCAGGGGGCGAAGGCGATAATGGTGGTCAGAACCGCAAATATGACGGGACGGGACACAGCGAAAGCGCCTTTGATCGCCGCTTCTGTGCCGCCGCCGAACTCCGCCGCGTGGCGATGAATACTTTCGCCGACCACGATCGCGTCATCGACGATGATGCCCAGCACCATTAAGAACGCAAAGGTCGAGAGCACGTTGATGGAGACATCGCTCGAGGGGAGCATCGCAAACGATCCCAAATAGGCCACGCCGATACCCGCCGTGACCCAGAACGCGACTTTTGGTCGTAAGGAAAGAATAAGTACGAGGAACACTAGGGCTAGGCCCAAAACAGAGGACTTTCCTATTAGGGCCATCCGCGCTGAGTAAATGTCAGCGGAATCGAACCACATCTCTAGCTTGACGCCCTGCGGCAGGCTGGCCTGGCGCTCATCGATCCACTGGTTGACCGCACGGCTTGCCCGTACTACCTGCATGTTGTCCGAGTTGTGCAACTGCAATAAGACTGCCGGTTGTCCGTTGAGCGTCGCCAGGATTTCCTCGTCTTCGAAGCCATCAATTACACGCGCTACGTCGCCCACGCGCACCCGGCCGCCGCCCTCGGTTTGGCGAATCACAATGTCAGAAAAGTCGTCCTGCGTATCCGCGAGGTTACGCGCTCGGATTTGTACATCGCCGGTTGCGGTACGCACCTGGCCCGAAGAGAGGTTGATCGAGCTCGCCCGAATAGCATCAGCCACCTGCGCAAACGACAAGCCGTATTGGCGCATCGAGTACTCAGAGACCTCGATGGTGACTTCCTCCCGCCGTATACCGAACAGCTCTATGGTCGCGACCCAAGGAAGCTCGGAGACCTCGCGCCGAAGATCTTCCGCGAGGCGGGTAAGCTCACGTTCTTCAAGATCGCCGTACAGCACGACACGCATCATCTCTTCGCGCCTTTGACTTCGTCTAACCCGCGGGCTTTCCATGTCGCGGGGGAAGGTCGCTACGGAGTCGACAGCGTTCTTGACGTCGTTTAGGAATGCGTTGAAATCGGTATTGGGAAAAGTTGTGACTGCTATTTCTGCGCGGCCTTCCGTGGCGGTCGAGTAAATATGATTGACGCTATCGAGATCCTCGAGCTGATCTTCTATGCGAGCGACGACTTGCTCTTCTACCTCTTGCGGTGCGGCACCGGGCCAGGTGATATCGATGGCGGCTTCTTGAGGCTTGACCTGGGGGAAAGCCTCCCGCTCCATCATCAGAAAGCCGAGTATGCCGGTCAACACAATCCCAACCATCAACAGATTGGCGGCGACCGGGTTGTGGACCCACCAGGCTATGAGACGCTCCACTTTCAGTTACCTCTGGTTGCGATCGCGCGCCGATCGTCTATGTCGTCGATCGTTGCGAGCTGCATCCCGCTTATCGGGTTTCGTAGTGCTGAGACGACCACTCGTTCACCGGATCGCATACCACTGCTTAACAGTGCGTGCGTACCATCGTCGTGAATCAGTTCGGCTGTGCGAACGTCCAGTCGTCCGTAGGCATCTACGACGTAGACCTGATTGCCCGGTCGAAGGCCTTCACTAGGAATGCGTATCGCGTTGGTGACGGCTTTACCTGCGATTTTCGCATCGACGAACAAACCCACTGCCAGTGGCATGGCATTACTGGAAGCGCCCGTCCCATAGGGATCCTCTACTTCCCCGGTCGCGTAAATCAGCCGCGTCTCTGGATCAATCGCCGCATCGATACCCAGCAGGTATCCGGTCCAGGCTTGTACTTGACCCGCAACGTTGGCAGAAAAGTCGATCGCTACTGGGTTTTGCTGGCTCCCTGCCGTAAAGCCGATAGGCAGTCCCAAACTGGCTAGCTGCTGATTGGTGAGCGGCAGACGTACCTGTACTCGATCGATAGAGAACACTTGCCCCAACTGGCTGCCCACGGTCACGTACTCCCCGATGTGGACTGAGGTGGCCGCAACGCGGCCTGAGAACGGAAGGGTGATTTTTGTACGGGCCAGATCGAGGCGAGCAAGTTCTACGCCCGCGATTGCTGCCTCCTTACGAGCCCGGGCTTCAGCAATCTGCGGTTTTTTCAGCGACAGGGCG
>JBCCQO010000337.1:0-4099 GCA_039024595.1 Pseudomonadota bacterium
TCCTGCTGCCATTCCATCTGCCTGTCTAGCCACAAGCTCCGTTAATAATTTTGCCGCTAGTTTAGCCGCCGTTTCGACCGCCATTTCGACATACAGTTCAGCCGCCAATTTGGCCAACGATCCGGTCGCCACGCCAGTCGCAAAGCGATCCGTCAATCCACTATTTGGGCGTTCTCTGGAGGCGTTGCTTCTGCGTGTTTAGCTAGCTACTCTGGGTCTCATGAAAAGAGAAGCTGAGCCTCAGTCTATCGATATTTTGCCGGCACTGGAAACCTGGTATGACGGTTATCCTGCTGATGAAATGTGCGCCGCGATTCGTGGTCGAATGCAGTCAATCGTCGATAGGGCCTTTGGCTATCATGTGTTGCAGCTCGGCCCCCTTCCGAAAATCGACCTTGTAGATACCTCCCGCATCAATCACCGGATTTATGCGAGTACATCGAGGAGTTCAGATAACCCAGGCTTGCACTGTCACGGCGACGAGCTTCCTTTTGCCAGTGACAGCATGGACATGGTGGTGGCGTTTCATGCTCTTGAGTTCGACGAGCATCCGCATGGGACGCTGCGTGAAGTACAAAGAGTTTTGAGACCGCACGGCCAGCTCGTGGTTATCGGCTTCAATCCGGTCAGTCTTTTGGGCGCTACCCTTCGGTTTCGCCGCTGGCGTTCCCAGCCTCCATGGAGCGAGCATCGTCCCGTTCGTGTCGGTCGTCTCACCGATTGGCTTCATCTTTTGGACTGTAAGCTTGAGTCGGTGAACTACTTGTACCCGATTCCCCTTCGCGGTCGAGGACGCCTGAATACCTGGATTCACGCTGTCGATGGCTGGGCAGCGCAGCGGAAGCTGCCGGGAGGAAGCGTCTACGTAGCGCATGCGATAAAACAGATCGCGGGAATGAGAAGGCCGCGTCCGCTACCGGTGCGAGCTCGGGAGCGTCTTGTGGGACTGGCGGTCGGGCCATCACCAACACCTCGAGAGCCTCAGCTTGGAAGCGCCGACGCCGCTCGAATCTCCGTCAGCGAAAGCGCCAACGACTCATGAAGGAAGTGACTCTTTATACGGACGGGGCCTGCAGGGGTAACCCGGGGCCGGGGGGCTGGGGCGCGATTTTAAACTTTGCCGGACGGGAGAAAGAGCTCTTCGGTGGAGAAAATCCGACAACCAACAATCGGATGGAACTTACCGCGGCTATTGAAGGCCTTACCGCGCTGGCGGAACCTTGCCAGGTTGAACTCTTTACCGATTCTACCTACGTCATGAAGGGCATCACCGAGTGGTTGGCTTCATGGAAAAAACGCGGATGGAAGACCGCCGCAAAAAAACCGGTGGCCAATGCAGACTTGTGGCAGCTTCTAGAACAGCAAAATGCGAGGCACCAAGTGCAGTGGCGATGGGTTAAAGGTCACAGTGGCAATCCAGGAAACGAACGGGCAGATCTCTTAGCCAATCGTGGTATCGATGAAGCAACGCCCTAACTCACTCGCGGCAAAGCCTAGGGTCAACTCATGCGCCAGATCGTCTTAGATACGGAAACCACCGGCCTGGAGGTCTCTCAGGGCCATAGAATTATCGAGATCGGTTGTGTGGAGATTCAAAATCGCCGACTGACGGGCCGTCATTTCCATCGCTACATCGATCCGCAACGGGACATAGACCCCGGTGCGATTGAGGTGCATGGAATCACTCGAGAGTTTCTGGCGGATAAACCAGTTTTCGCGGCCGTGGCCGAAGACTTCCTCAAGTTCGTTGACGGTGCGGAACTGATTATTCACAACGCGCCTTTCGATGTCGGTTTTCTGGATCATGAGCTTAGCCTAGTGGACGGCAGCTTCTCTGGTCTCGCTGATCATTGCGAGGTCACCGACTCGCTCCTCATGGCCCGCGATAAACATCCCGGTCAGCGCAATAGCCTTGACGCGCTGTGTCAGCGCTACGCCGTAGACAATTCGGGGCGAGAACTTCACGGAGCGCTTCTCGACGCTGAGATACTTGCCGATGTCTATTTAGTCATGACCGGCGGGCAAACGCTCTTAGCACTTGGCGCGAATGATGACAGTAGCACACGCCAAAACCGCGAAAGCAGCGAATCACGAGAGATCGATCGTCCTGCGGTTTTGCGCGTGATCAGCGCCACGCCGGAAGAAGCCGGCGCGCATGAGGAGATGTTGAGAAAAATGGCGGAAGGTGGGACGCAACCGCTTTGGAGCACGGAGCACTAGCCCCGAACCTTGGTCGATCAAATAAACAGCATCACGCAGGCAAGGCCAACACCACCCAACACAACCGTGTAGGGAAGGGCCATGATCACCATTCGCCCATAGCTGAGGCGGATAAGCGGCGCCAAGGCCGAGGTCAACAAAAACAAAAATGCGGCTTGGCCATTGGGCGTTGCGACACTGGGTAGATTGGTGCCTGTGTTAATGGCTACCGCGAGTTGATCGAACTCAAAACGGGTGATCGTGCCCGCATCTAGCGCCGCTTTGACCTCATTGATGTAAACGGTGGCGACGAACACGTTGTCGCTAATCATTGACAGGACGCCGTTAGCAAGGAAAAACATCGCCGGCCGGACCGCGCTATCCATCGCCAGAACCGCATCGATCACAGGCGTGAAGAGGTGCTGATCGTGGATCACAGCCACAATTGCAAAGAACACGACGAGCAGTGCGGTGAAGGGCAGTGCTTCTTCAAACGCGTGACCCAGCTGGTGTTCTTCAACGATTCCGTTAAAGGCCGTAAGTAGAACGATCACCATCAAGCCGATCAGTCCTACGGCAGCCCAATGCATCGCAAGAGCGACTACTAGAATCACCGCTGTGACCGCTTGGATAGTGAGTCGAGCTACCGTACGTGCGTCCCGCTTCTCGTCCGCCGCCTGCTGGTATTCTTCGAGCACGCCGCGAACATTTACCGGCAGCATCGCGCCATAGCCAAAGGACTTGGTTACCTCCAGAAGCGCACAGGTCGCCAAGCCGCATACGAGTACGGGCATGGTCACTGGCGCCATGATGGTTACAAACTTTATAAAATCCCATTCCGCAACGGTCGCGATTAGAAGGTTTTGAGGTTCTCCGACGAGCGTGCACACCCCACCCAATGCTGTGCCCACCGCACCATGCATCAGCAGTGAACGAAGAAACGCCCTGAAGGACTCAAGGTCTTCGCGATGGGTGTCTTTTACTGTGCCATCATCTCCATGATCATGGCCCTCGGTGTGAACGCCTTTACCGGAGGCTACCTTGTGATAGACGGAATAAAAGCCGACCCCAACACTGATGAGCACGGCGGTTACGGTGAGCGCATCGAGAAACGCTGACAGAAAAGCTGCCACAAAAGAGAACAGCAGCGAAAGCACGATCTTCGAACGAATGCGCAGGAGGATCTTGGTGAAGACAAAGAGCAGAAGCTCTTTCATGAAATAGATTCCCGCGACCATAAACATCAGCAGCAGGATGACTTCAAAATTGGCTTCCGCCTCGTGATACACCGTTTCGGGGCTTGTCATTCCAAGAACGACCGCTTCTATCGCCAGGAGTCCGCCAGGTTGTAAGGGGTAGCACCTAAGTGCCAGCGCAAGGGTAAAAATAAATTCTCCGATGAGAACCCAGCCGGTAATAAATGGCCCAAGGGCAAACAGACAAAGCGGGTTCAGTAGAAGAAAACCGATAATGGCCTTTTTGTACCAGTCCGGAGAGGACCCCAAAAAGTTCTGCCATAACGCCTGCCCTGGAGAAACGCTCATGTCTTATCCTTATTCGCGACCGCGGCAAAGTGTACGTTACACAGCGCTCTACGTGCACCGGTCAACATACGGATCAGTTGATTTTGTCTGTTTTTTTTCCTAGCACCATTGATTTATCGTGCAAACTGCGCTCTTTCGGTGCGGCTAGTGATCTGGCGAACTCTGTATTAATCCGTAGCACTGTCAGAAGAGCGGTGGAGGCAGATTAGAGAGTGCCATCTGCCGAAGCCGTAGGGCCACTCAGTTTTTAACCCAACACTCTAATTTTCTTGCAGCGGATCTCATCCCAAACAGTCGAAATTGCCCGAGGCCCAACTAGTGCGATCGGCGACCACTAATGGGCGATCGCTTGTACA
>JBCCQO010000338.1:0-4090 GCA_039024595.1 Pseudomonadota bacterium
GATGTCATGGACCGGACTTAAGGTGTAGGCAATCGTGCCTTGAGCGTGTTTGCCAACGGCTTTCACCGCCTGCAAGGCAACTTCGATGTTTCTCATATCGTTCATCGCATCGAACACACGAAAGACGTCAACGCCATTGACTGCGGCTCGCTCCACAAAAGCTTCCACTAAGTCGTCCGCGTAATGGCGGTAGCCCAGAAGATTCTGCCCCCGCAGCAGCATTTGCTGAGGGGTGTTGGGCATCGCTTTTTTTAGCTCTCGGATGCGATCCCAGGGATCCTCACCCAGGAATCGTATGCACGCGTCGAAAGTGGCTCCACCCCAGGACTCCAAAGACCAGAAACCTACTGCGTCGAGTTCTTCGGCGATGGGCAGCATGTCATCAATGCGCATTCTCGTTGCGAACAACGACTGGTGTGCGTCACGCAAAATAACGTCAGTGATTCCCAGCTTATTATTAGCGCCGGTCATGAAACTCTCCTTAATTCCTGGTCGCACGATGCGTGTGCACTGCCGCCGTAACAGCGGCCAGCACGCGAGGATCTACCGATCGCCCTAAGTGCGCTCCGGAAGGTGAAGGTAATGATGGTTGAGAAGGCAAGGAATCACCGGTCGGTTCCGGGCCGCTGAAGCGACTTAGTAATACGGACATAAGCCTCGTCGCGAGCACCAGTGTCGTCAGAAAAACGACGACTGTACCCATGCCGTAAAGCATGAGCTGTAATCCTTGGGAAAATAAAGACACCACGAACCCTCCACCGCTCACTTTTATCATATAGCACCTAACCGGTCGGCGTCATCGAAGCACCGATCGCATTGAAGACGAGAGCCGATCGGCGGCTGTAGCGCTAATTAGCAACGCGTATACTCCAATTTATGCCCCAGCTCGATACCCAGTTAGTGCTCGCACCGATGGAAGGTGTTATCGATCATACGATGCGCGCTCGCCTTACAAGCCTGGGTGGTATGGATCGCTGTGTTACTGAATTCCTTCGCGTGAGCCAAGAACTGCAGCCACCGCGAGTCTTCTACCGAATCTGCCCGGAGCTGCGGACCGAGGGCAAAACAAAGAGCGGCGTGCCGGTGTTTCTGCAATTGCTTGGCGGTGACCCAATGTTGCTTGCGGAACATGCATCCAGAGGCGCCGAGCTTGGCGCGCCGGGCATCGATTTGAATTTTGGCTGCCCGGCGAAGACCGTCAATAAGTCCGACGGAGGTGCCGTTTTGCTGAGGGAGCCTGAACGGATACATCGCATCGTCGCCGCCGTGCGCCGCGCAGTGCACCCAGGGGTGCCGGTAACCGCCAAGATTCGTTTGGGATTCAATGACCGGGAACGCTTCTTGGACATCGTCAGCGCCGTCTCTTCGGCGGGCCCGAGCGAGCTCACCATCCATGCGCGTACCCGCGCCGATGGCTACAAACCGCCGGCTTATTGGTCGGAGATAGCGCGCGCACGTGCGGTAAGCGCGATACCTTTGATCGCTAACGGTGAAATCTGGAGCGTCGAAGATGCGCGAGCCGCCCGCTTAGCCAGCGCTACAACTCGTTTAATGCTCGGCCGCGGAGCCCTCTGCCGTCCGGATCTTCCCCGCCTAATCAGAGCGTCTGACCGCGGAGACAATGTTCGCGCCTTAAGCTGGTGTGAGATCGTCGTGATGGTCCGAGAACATCTGGATGAGCTCGTCGTCCAGTACCCAGCTCGTTTTGCGGTTAATCCAATTAAGCAGTGGTTAAACTACCTGCGACACTATTACCCGCAGGCTGCCCAGTTCTTCTCACAAATAAAGCGAGTCAAGGAACCCGAGCTGATGCGCACCGCGCTCGACCGGGAGTATTCGGACCATCAGCTAGCGGCTTAAACCGGCAATAAGATTGAATCGAAGCGGAGAAATAAATGGCAACTGATGTGGGGCAGCAGCTTTCAGCCGAGGCCGTTCCTGACGACTCGGCGTTTTTCGGCCACCCGAAGGGCCTCCTAATCTGTTTTGCAACGGAGCTATGGGAGCGGTTTTCTTTCTATGGCATGAAATACCTCCTGCTTTTGTATCTCACGAAATACCACTTGTTCACGGACGCGGGCGGCTTGGGTGTTCTCGGAAGTTACGCCGCTATGGTCTATGCCATGCCGGTCATCGGTGGACTCTTGGCAGATCGCTACCTGGGTTCACGAAAAGCCGTTCTCTTCGGCGGCATACTTCTCGTACTTGGCCACTTGGGCATGGCCGTCGAGGGAGAACAAGCGCGACTCGTAGCCGGTGAGGTTGAGCGCGACGAAGGCGCGCTACAGGTCTTTTACGTCTCGCTAGCGTTAATAGTCATGGGTGTCGGATTTCTAAAACCCAACATCTCTACCATTGTTGGTCAGCTTTACGCAAAGGACGATCCACGACGCGACTCGGGTTTTACCATCTTCTACATGGGAATCAACCTCGGTTCCTTTACCGCGACCTTACTGTGCGGCTACTTGGGCGAGACCTATGGCTGGGGCTATGGTTTTGGGGCCGCCGGGATAGGAATGCTGATCGGGCTTACAACCTTCCTCTATGGTCAGAGGCATCTGAAAGGCTTAGCCGAACCACCGCAAGAGGTCGATCTGACATCGCCGGTGTTCCTCGGCTTAAATCGCGAACGATCCATTTACCTCGGCGCTCTCGTCGGCGTTGCGGTGCTCTGGCAGCTATTACAAGTCCACGCCTTTGTTGGAATCGCTCTAAACCTAATGGCTGTGGTTTCACTAGTGGGCGTGTCTTGGTTCATGCTGACCCAATGCGATAAGTTGGAGCGTGATCGGATGTTCGTATTGGTCATACTGACGGTGTCTACCGTTGTGTTTTGGGCTCTGCTCGAACAAAGCGCCGCTTCTATGACCTTGTTTGCAGACCGAGTGATGGACCGGGAGGTGTTTGGGGTAACACCAACGGCCTCGCAATACGGCGCTCTCAATGCCTTGTTTATACTTCTGATCGCTCCATTGTTCGCGTGGTTATGGACCAGTCTCGGACGTCGCAAACTGGAACCGAGCACACCCGTGAAGTTTGCTTGGGGTATCGCACTGGCAGGCGCCGGTTTCTTTGCTTTAGTGCTGGGCGCTAAATACCAAAACGAACTAGGCCTCGTTTCCGGCTATTGGATGATTCTGGCTTCTCTTCTGCACACCTGTGGTGAGCTTTGTCTGTCGCCGGTCGGTTTGTCTGCGGTCACGAAGCTCGCGGTCCACCGCGTGGTGGGTGTAATGATGGGTTGCTGGTTTCTGGCCACAGCCTACTCAGAGTTCGTTGCCGCGCAACTGGCAAAGCTCGCGGCGGTAGACACCAGCGGAGGAGAGGTCCTCGATGCTGGCGAAGCGCTGCTGTCTTACACGGACCTGTTTGAACAGTTGGGTTGGTTCGGCCTGGGAGTCGGCCTGCTATTGCTGCTACTCTCCCCGCTTCTGCGGCGAATGATGCATGGCATTCACTAGGATCGCAGACGAAAGAAATTGAGTAGGGGATCGGTGATGGCTGGACGCGAATTTGATTTAATCTTGTACGGAGCGACGGGGTTTACCGGCCGGCTCGTAGCGCGCCATCTTTATTCTCGTTACGGCAGCGACGGAGACTTGCGCTGGGCGCTTGCCGGGCGTGATGCCGGCAAATTAGAAGAGCTTAGAAAAGAGCTCCAAGGACGTTCTCGAAAAACGAAGCTTTCCCTCATCGCCGCCGACAGCGGAGATTCGGACGCGGTCTTTGAGATGACGGGCCGCACGAAAGTTGTTTGCAGCACGGTGGGACCTTATGCCCGCTACGGCAATCTCTTAGTTGAGGCCTGCAGTCAGCAGGGTACGGACTATTGCGACCTGACGGGCGAAGTGCAGTGGATCGCTCGAATGATTCAGCGGCATCAAAGCGATGCGGAGTCATCCGGGGCACGGATCGTTCACTCCTGTGGCTTTGATTCCGTCCCCTCTGATCTTGGCAATCTTTTTGTTCAAACAGCGATGCAAGAGACTTTTGGTACCGCGGCCACTCGGGTTCGCTGCCGTCTGGGCAAAGCATCTGGCGGGGCGAGCGGGGGCACGGTAGCAAGCCTATTAGGCGTCCTTGAGGAAGC
>JBCCQO010000339.1:0-4089 GCA_039024595.1 Pseudomonadota bacterium
AAGACTTGCCTTTTCAGGGCGAGCGAGCGCCGGATGCAGGCGCGGTGCCAGGTGAAGGTCCGGAGCCAGAAGCAGCCAGGCAAGAGAACGAAGTTATTCCGGACCCAATTTCCTTTCTCGAAGTCGCCGCCGATTCAAGGTCGTTCGAGAGGCAAGCCACCCAACTTCGCCGCCAAGGCCACGAAGTACTTTTTCACAAGGCCTGGTGGGCGCCGCTCCAGGAGCAGGAGGAAACCTTGCCGATACTCATAGAGCGATCCGGTGATCCGGATGTCACGAGCTGGCCTAGGTTACAGGGTACGGTAAGTGTCTATTTGTCCCGTTATTTGCACGCTGTGGTCGATCTTTGGGTGAATACCGACGCTTCCTATTTGCCGACAGGATGGCGGATAGACGCACCACCGCTTGCGCCGCGCTCGGTTATCAGCACCACGATAGGAGGTACGGTGGTAGATCCTTGGGCGCTTGCAGACCCCACAGAATTCGATCCCGCGCTAGTCGACCCAACCTTACCCCCAACCGCACCGGCCCTTGGCCAGCATCGGACAGGCGCAATGGCGGCAGACGCCGAATCCTTCGCCGATGAGTCTCAGATGCTATCTGCTGAATCTCAAATCCAATCCAACGGAGCGGCTCCAAGCGCTTATTTGAGTGAGCGGGAGTTTAGCCCCTTGGTCGATGGGAAGCCGGAGGTTTCACTAACGGAGGTGGAGCAAGAGGCAAGAATCAGCTATCCATGGCGCCATGCCATTCGTCACCAGCAGTCACGACGTATGCGCGGGGGAGAGATTCACTACCTTGATCATCCGGTGATTGGCGTGCTCGTGCGCGTGGACGCTCAGGAGGAAGGCTTGGCGCCGCCTAGCTCCGAGCCCAGCATCGAATTTAGGGCTCGCCACGGCTTGCCGTTGCCGGTTTCATCGAAGCTTCAGACCTCGCTGACAAGCGAGAAGCAGGTCCCCTGACCTCGTTTAGCCTCCTGATCAAACTTACACCTACTGAGCGGAGCCTACATACGCAGTTCATGGGTAATTCACACGCAATTTTTGTGGACGGGGCCCCCGGAGCGACATGAAATATTGGGGCGTATAACGCGGGTAGGCGCCCACTTAGGAGCACATAGCGCTAGCTTGGGGTTTCAATAAAGGCTTGCAGCAAGCGGACCACCAATGCGGTCTCTCGCTCAAGAACTGCCTTTATATCATCGTGGTCAATCGAGTCGCCCTCCACTCCCGCTGCCGCATTCACCACCATGCAGATCGGCTGATAATCCAAGCCCGCTTCGCGCGCGAGCGCAGCCTCTGGCATAGAGGTCATACCGATCAGATCGCATCCGTCACGCGCAAAACGACGAATCTCAGCGGCGGTTTCCAGCCGCGGTCCTTGAACCACTCCTACCACCGTCTCGGTAGCATCGACGAGCGTCGAAGACGAATCACAGCCTAGAAGTGCCTGACGGAGCGAGCTACTGAAGGGCTGGGTAAAGTCAATGTGCAGTAACGTACCCGAGCTGCCGTCGTCAAAACTATGCTCTCTGCCCCAGGTGTAATCGATAAGCTGGGTGGGCAAAAACAAACGACCGGGGCGACACTTAGGATTGATCGCACCGACCGCGTTAACCGCCAGCACTTGCCGAACACCGAGCTCTCTCATGGCCCAAATATTCGCTCGATAGTTCACTAGATGAGGTGGAATCGGCCTTCCGGTGCCGCCATGACGATGCAAGAAGCAGAGCCGTTGGCCTAAAACCGAACCTTCCTCAATCGGTGTGGAAGTTTCACCAAAGGGCGTGTGTAGCGCATGAACGCGTTCCACCTCGAGCTCTGCGATATTCGAAAGCCCCGTGCCACCTATTACACCCAGCATCAGCTCTGATCGCTCAGCGGTTGATCGAGCTGTACCGTTCGTGTCGGGAACGCTATGTCAGCGCCACTTGTGTGAACGATGGCCAGTAGCTTGAGCAGAACATCTTGTTTCACCGCGTGAAACTCTACCCAGTTCACCGTTTTAGTATGGCAGTAGAGAAAACAATCGAGCGACGAAGCACCGAAAGATTCGAAGTTCACAATAACCGTTTGCGAGGTATCGATATCCGCATGTTCGACGAGCATCGCGCGGATCGCTTCGATCACTTCGCTGAGCACCTTGCTGTCCTCATAGCGCAGCCCAAAGGATTCGTAGATCCGGCGATTTTGCATCCGCGACGGATTTTCGATGGCGATCTGCCCAAAGATCGAATTAGGGACGTACAAGGGCCGTTTATCGAAGGTTCTAATCCGAGTTACTCGCCAACCGATATCTTCTACGGTTCCTTCGATGGATCGATCGGGAGATCGGATCCAATCACCAATGGTGAACGGCCGGTCCATGTGAATACCCAGGCCACCAAAAAAATTTGCCAGCAAGTCCTTGGCTGCAAAGCCAACGGCGATACCACCGATACCGCCAAAGGCAAGAAGACCGGAGACGGAAACACCAAGGGTTTGCAGCACCATTAACGCAGTGACTAGCCAGAGAGACACCCGTAGCAGCCGCGCGGTGGAACGCACCGTCGCTTTGTCGACTGACGCGCCGTCTGGGAATCGAGTCAATATGATCTGTTCTTCGAAACTTGCAATAAGCCGGTGAAGGAACCAGGGAACTAAGAGGACCATCGACGCGTTTAAGATCCGCGTCGCTACCGGTTGAAGGAATTCAAGCGTGGGAAGCAACGCAAACAAGAGGCTAAGAAAAAGTAGCCACCAGGCGAGCCGTGCCGGTGATCGGAGAGCCAGTACGAAAGCATCATCCCACTGCTGCTCCGTACGCTGCGCTAGGGTCGCCAACCGATTGATCAGCAGTCCGACGATCCATTGACCGAGAAAAGCGAACAGCAGCAACCCCAGGAGCGCCACCCACTCTAGGGGCATACCCGTTCGATCAGACCAAGCGCTGAACAGTTCGGCAAGTGTTGAGGCTAAATTCATTGTTGCAGGATAACCACGGCAACCAGAACGCGTTTTTTGCTGAGCTTCCGCTGCATTTCTTAGACTTTTTGGGACTTTTGGAAAAGGCTGTAAGAAGGCATGGAGTATAACAGCGCTGCGAATCCTAAAGCAGATTCTTCGGGTCGACGCTTAAGTACTTGAATAGGCGTTGTTCCAAATCGAAACCCCCTCGGCTCGCCTTCAACGTCAAACTTTTCTTACATGAACACTTACTGGACAGCCTCAAAAGAACTGTTAGCTTTTAGGCATAGCGAGGGTAATTGTATGACTGAGTTTGTTCCGCGAATTGGCAGCTGGTACCAGGATCTCGATACAAGGGCGCTTTTCGAAATTGTCGCTCACGACCGCGAACAAGCAGCCGTACAGGTGCAGTACCTAGACGGTGAAATCGCCGATTTTGACATCGAAATTTGGGCTGAACTGTCCTTGGCTGCAGCCGCCGCACCGGAAGACTGGCGCAGTGCCTTCGAACTGGATGAAGAGAATGAGTTAGATCCAGACGCCGCCTTACATCCCACGCAGTGGGTTAGCCCCGTTTTTAGAATTGAACCGGACACAATCGTCGGTGTAGAGGATTATTGACCCTGACTTCTACACTTTCGCTTCTAAACAATCGCTTCTAAACACTCGCTTCTAACCTATAGGCCCTAGCCTCTTAATCTACAACTCCTACTCTTGATATATAACACCTAAGCGTGTGCTTGAAGCTCGTGCTGAGGCTTAAACCACTGCTAGCAGCATCCGCTCCGCTACTGCTCGTATTCGCACGCTAAAGTTCCCATTAGCGCAGTCCTCCCCAGCTCTTGCCTACATAACGTTACTGTATATAATTACAGTTACTGTATATGTGAACAGGTTAGCTATGGATCGTTTAACAGCGCGACAGGAACAGGTCTTAGCGGTTGTAAAGCGGCATATCGATGAAAACGGCCTACCGCCCACAAGAGCTGACATTGCTAAAGAACTTGGCTTTCGCTCCGCCAATGCCGCCGAAGAGCATCTTCGTGCACTTGCTCGCAAAGGCGTGATTGAGATGGTGCCTGGAGCATCCCGTGGCATACGACTACCGGAGTCTAGCGGGCTTCCGATTGTCGGTCGCGTA
>JBCCQO010000340.1:0-4072 GCA_039024595.1 Pseudomonadota bacterium
AGCAAAGACGATACGGGGTCTTGGTATTCTGGCGGATACTGTGGAGGTCAGTAGGAAAACGGCCGATGCTTACGAGCGTAAACTCGCGGCATTGAAGGCGCGTTATGCGAGGGAAGTCCCGCTGTCGGTGTTTTATCAGGTTTGGAACGACCCCCTTCAAACGCTCAACGGATCCCATTTGATCTCGTCGATCATCGAACTCTGTGGCGGTCGCAATGTTTTCTTTGACTTACCCCAGCTAGCACCGCGCGTGGGCTTAGAAGCGGTTCTTGCTCGTAATCCGGAAGTAGTCGTTGCCAGTGGGATGGGCGAGGCGAGGCCTGAATGGTTAGATGAGTGGCGGCGTTTTGCTGAGTTGGAAGCGGTTCGAAAAGACGCACTGCTGTTTGTAAATCCGGATCTGATCCAGCGTCCTACGGTCCGTGTTTTGCAGGGCGCAGGTTCGCTGTGCGAGCAGATGGATGCGCTAGAACACTAGAGTCAGTTGACAAAACCGGACTGCAAGCCAAACTGGCGAGACACCCACGTGGAGCATTCGCCCGTGAGCACTGAGTTTCTACTGACTTCTTTCGTTGTCGTCATCATGCCCGGTACCGGCGTTCTCTATACCGTGGCTACTGGGTTATTCCTGGGTCGGCGAGCAAGCTTATTCGCCGCGCTGGGCTGCACGCTTGGCATAGTTCCCTCGCTGCTCGCCAGCATTACTGGGCTCGCACTCCTAATTCATGCGAGTGCCGTTGCGTTTCAGGTCGTAAAGTTTGCCGGTGTAGCGTATCTGCTGTATTTGGCTTGGGGCATGCTCCAGGGCGGTGGTCCCCTTAGCTTGGAGGAGGGCCAGAGCGAGCAAAGCATCATGGCTGTGATTAGCCGGGGATTTCTTATCAATATCTTGAATCCCAAGCTCACGATCTTTTTTCTCGCTTTTCTGCCGCAGTTTGTACCTGTCGATGTCGCTGATCCGACACGGATTATGTTCCTCCTCGGACTCGTTTTTATGTTGATGACGCTGGCGGTGTTCATTGGCTATGGTTTACTCGCGACCACCGTTAGAGCTTACGTGATTGAGTCTGAACGAGTCTCGTCGATCATTCAGCGAGTGTTCGCCGGTAGTTTCGCGGCGCTTGGAATTCGCTTGGCGTTTGCATCGAGGGAGACCTGATCAGGACTGGCTCAACAGGCTGTAGAGAAGAAGCTCTACGGAAGAAGCTTTACAGAAGAGAAGTTGCAGAAGAGGCTTTACAGAAGAGGTACTACAGGAAGGACTCAGTAGACGTTTGTAGGCCCAAGCATACCAGCGCAGTGAGATAAGATCAGGAGCGGCAAGCCGCTCATGGATCGGGTGTTTATTTAAGCTGCAACCGCAAGTTCAGACGTCGAAAAGCGTCTTTTTGCTGCTCAAGCTCTTTTGCTGTCAGTGGATGCTGTTTCAGCCAATCTTTCGGAAACTCAAGACGCAGGGTCATCGCACTTGCGTTTACCGTGAATGTCGGTAGCTGTTCGAGCTGTTCAACGTATTTAAAGACCGCTGCCAAGCGCAGTAACGCGATTAGTCGTTGCAGTCGCGCGAGGTCGATCGTGTCTATAGCTTCAAACAGCTCAGGTCGTATCTTTCCGTGCTGGCCGGCGACCAGCGTTGCTAGGTCTTCTTGCTCCTGTTGGGAGAACCCCGGTAAATCTGAGTTGCGAAGCAGATACGCGCCATGGCGATGGAAGCCTTTATGGGAAATTGCTTTGCCAATTTCGTGGCTTAGCCCCGCCCAGGTGAGCAACTCACCGTCATTGCCGCTCAACCCCCAGGCTTTACGCGATGCTTCGAACAACATCTTTGCGCGGCGGCCCACCATTTGCGCCGTATCTTCGTCGGCGTGATAGCGTTT
This sequence comes from Pseudomonadota bacterium, assembly GCA_039024595.1. GTDB lineage: Bacteria > Pseudomonadota > Gammaproteobacteria > Pseudomonadales > Halieaceae > Congregibacter. The sequence continues at coordinate 1,878 of JBCCQO010000340.1, forward strand.
TTGGAGAGCGAGTATTGTACGCTCGCGCACGTCTTCGTGGCGGAGCCGTCCGACGAGGTCGTAGATAACCCCTTCTCGCAGCGCTCCGGGAGAACTGCGCATCTCTTCGATACCGAGCACATCAAAAACCGCTTCGGCGATGGCAACACCGGCGGCGATTACCGATCGGCGCGCTGGAGCCAGTCCATCGATAGCGATATCGTCAAAATGGTCGAAACGCAGAATTCGCTTTCGAAGTCTGCTGAGTCCCTTGCGGGTAATCGTGCCTGAAGCCCACTCCTGTGCGGTTAGGATGCCTTCTATGGCTTGCAGTGTTCCTGACGACCCCACCGCTTCGGCCCAGTTTTTGTGGTTAAAAGACTTGCCAATGTGAGAAACCTCGACACAAGCGCGTTCGTACGCGGCGCCATAGCTGCTCTTAGTGATTCGCGCGTTGGGAAAGCAGTCCTTGCTAAAAGCCACGCAACCCATCTGCAAGCTTTCTAATTTTTGCGGTTCAAAACGTTGGCCTATCGCAAATTCTGTGCTGCCACCGCCGATATCCACTACCAGTCTTGAACGTGCATCGTCCGCCACGGTGTGAGCAACGCCGAGATAAACTAGCCTCGCCTCCTCGCGCCCATAGATGACTTCCACTGGCGCACCGAGTATCCGGCGCGCCGGCTCAGTAAACTCTCGTCGGTTGCGCGCTCGGCGCAGCGCATTCGTGCCGACCACTCGTAGTCTGTCGGGCTCGATACTCTGCAATAACTGAGCGAAACGTTGCAGGCAGGCGAGACCCCGCTCGATCGCTTCCGCTGTTAGCTTACCCTTGCTGAGACCTGCTCCTAGCTGCACCTTTTCGGATAAGGTCTGCGTCGGCTTCAGCTCACCATGGTCAATTCGTGCAAGGATTAGATGAAAGGAATTGCTGCCAAGGTCTACGGCTGCCAGGAGTTCATCGTCGCGTAAGACTTCGGACGGATTTTTGCTCACTTGAAAAACTTAGCGATTGCCCAACGGGTGTTGGGAGCGCAGTGTATCGCAGCAGGCGAATCATCGCACGAGTGGGTATCAGCCCACCCGACGGGGCGCTCTTGCCGGCATTGATGCCAGAAGCTCGTAGCCGATCGTATCCGCGCCCTCGGCAATCTCGTCAATGCTCAGCGCATCGCCCCAGAGGATCGCGGTGCTGCCCACCTGCACGGTCTGATGATGGCTGACGTCGACGGTAATTAAATCCATGGATACCCGGCCAGCCAGCGGACAGCGCACACCATCAATTAGCACCGGCGTACCGTCTTTCATGTGCCTCGGGTATCCGTCTCCATAGCCGACGGCGATTGTTGCGATTCGGGAAGGACGGGAAGCAACCCAGCGGCCACCGTAGCCGACCCTTCCGCCAACCGGTACATCACGTACGCTGATTACGGAGGCAGAGAATTCCATGGTCGCTTTTAGGTCCAACTCCTCGCGACTCATTCCACGCACTGGGCTACCGCCGTACAGCATATAGCCGGGCCGCACCCACTCTCGTTGGCTTTCCTGATGAGCTATCACCGCCGCGGAATTTGCACAGCTGTGATCTGCGGCGAGCGACTCTGTCGCTTTGTCAAAAAGTGCGAGCTGCTCGTGGGTCGTTGGATCCTCTGGATTGTCGGCTCGAGCAAAGTGAGTACACAGCACCGGAGGTTCCTGGTGCGACAGTAATGCAGATAATTCAGTGAATGCGTCTTTAGCCGCGGAGGCGGTCAACCCTAAACGATAGAGACCGCTGTCGATCTTTAACCAGCAAGCGGGTCGACCTCCCTCGTCGCTGAGCCGGACCCAATTGAGCTGCTGCTCATCGCAAATCATAAGGATAATGTCGCTCGCTGCGGCGGCGCTAACTTCCGCGGAGGTATGCGGCCCTTCAAGAACAAGTAACGGCGCTCTAATGCCGTCGCTTCTTAGCGCCAAAGCTTCGTCCAAAAAGGCGACAGCGAGGCCTTCCACTTGGCCCTCCAAGGCATTGGCGACGGTAAGCAAGCCATGGCCGTAAGCATTCGCCTTTACGCATGCCATTATTTTGCTAGTGGGCGCTAGTGACCTCACCCGAGAGACGTTGTGAATCAGGTTATCCGTATTGATCGATGCAAGCGTACGGCGAGCCACGGTCTAGTCGTCTCCCTTAAACTTCTTCTCGTGAACGGGTAGAGCGAGTGTATGCAGCTGCT
>JBCCQO010000341.1:0-4067 GCA_039024595.1 Pseudomonadota bacterium
ACCGAGATGGGCCAAGGTCTGTATACAAAAGTGGCGCAAATAGTCGCCCACGAGCTGCAAGTAGATGTAGATACCATTCGATGTACCGCTACGCGTACCGACAAGGTTCCTAATACATCGCCCACCGCCGCTTCCTCAGGCAGTGATTTGAACGGCATGGCAGCTCTAGCCGCCGCGAGAACGATACGGGAACGTTTGGAATTGTTCGCCAGTGAGTACTTTGATGTTCCTCGAACCACCATCGCTTTTACAAGGAATCACGTGCTTGTGGGAGACCGCGAGCTAGCTTTCGCGGAACTGGTAGAACTTGCCTACATGAACCGGGTGCAGCTTTCCGCCACCGGTTACTACCGGACCCCGAAAATTCACTATGACCGTCAAGCGGCAAGTGGGCGCCCGTTTTACTACTACGCCAATGGGGCTGCCGTTTCTGAAGTGGTCATGGATACGCTGACCGGCGAGTATCGCGTAGAGCGTGTAGATATCTGCCATGACGTTGGGCGCTCGCTGAATCCGGCAATTGACATCGGTCAGATAGAGGGAGGCTTCGTGCAGGGAATGGGATGGCTCACTAGCGAGGAACTTGCTTGGGACGATCGCGGGCGCCTGCTTACGACCGGACCAGCTACCTACAAAATTCCCGCCATTGGCGACACCCCCACGGTCTTTAATGTGGAGCTTCTGCCGGACAGCCCCAACGCAGAAGAGACCGTATTCCGTTCCAAGGCCGTGGGCGAACCGCCACTGATGCTAGCCATCTCAGTATGGTCTGCACTAAAAGATGCGGTTGCCAGTCTCGCCGGATACACGCAGCATCCCCCTCTAGATACTCCCGCCACACCCGAGCGAGTGCTGTTGGCGTGCGAGGCGCTACGCGCCCAGCGGCCAAATGATTCGGGGGACACCCCATGAATTCTGAGCTGCAGCACTGGAGCGAGTGGGTTAGGTCCTGTGAGCACAACGGTGATCCCTATGTGTTGGTTACCGTTCTTACTGCGCGTGGTTCTACGCCGAGAGGTGAAGGTACCAAGATGCTGCTTGCGCCGGACGGCGCTAAAGGCACAAACCTGTTGGGCACGATCGGTGGAGGTCGTTTGGAATATCTGGCGATGGCAAAAGCCCGTGAGCTACTTCTTGCTGCGGAGCCTAGTCAGTGCGTGGAGAACTTCCCTCTTGGCGAAAAGCTTGGTCAGTGTTGTGGTGGAAGCGTGACTCTTTTGTTCGAGAGTTTTGTACCAATCTCTTTTAACGTTTATCTGTTTGGTGCAGGGCACGTGGGACGGGCTTTGGCGCCGATTTTGGCACAGCTTCCTCTAGGCGTTCACTGGGTGGACTCTCGGGCTGAAGAGTTTCCCAGTCAAATCCCTTCGCCGCTGCGTCAGTACCTAACGGACGAACCGCTAGCTATTGTTGCTAACGCAGAGCCCGGAAGCTTTTTTCTGGTGATGACCCACGAGCATCCGCTCGACTATGCCCTCGCGGAAGCGGTTTTGCGGCGAGCCGATTTCGCTTACTTAGGTGTGATTGGATCGCAAAGTAAGTCCCGTCGCTTTCGCCAGCGGCTTGCTCATAGAGGTTTCGATGCAGATGAGATCGCCCAGCTGCGTTGTCCGATCGGTTTAGCCGAGGTGCCGGGGAAACAGCCCGCGGAGATCGCTGTCGCGGTCGCTGCGGAAATCGTCGGTGTATACCAGACATTGAAACAACCCCGCGTGCAGTCGGGTACAAGCTGGAAGCGTTTGCAACAAAAACTCCTCGATAGTGATACTCAAATAGACGCGTTGGACGCACGAAACCCGTGACAAAAGCAACTGACCCAGAAAATCCTGACGATTTCATGTTTCGTTACATCAACCTGCTGGCTGAACGGGTTGGTGGGCGCGCTATCGACTGCAGCGACCAGTGGTTCGCCAGCTGCGACAACCTGGTAAAGCCCGGTCGCGGTATCTTTGAACAGGGACGCTTTACGGAGCGTGGTCAGTGGATGGACGGATGGGAATCGCGACGCAGCTTTGGTCGTCGTTTCAGGAGTTCGGGGCTTGATCACGACTGGTGTGTGCTTCGCTTAGGACTCCCCGGAGTGATCAAAGGCGTTGACGTAGACACCCTTCACTTTCGTGGGAACGCACCGCTGCAGGTTGCGATTGATGCTACCTACGTGACCCTAGATCCGGAACCGACCACTGTTTGGTCTGAGATCGTGCCGCTGACCGACGTCTTACCCGACGAACAGAATCCGATTCCCTGCCATAGCGAGGGTTGCTGGTCACACCTTCGTCTTCGGATCTATCCCGATGGAGGGGTTTCGCGTTTCCGCGTTTATGGCGAAGCAATACCCAACCCGGACGAATACGTAGATGGAGAGCTGATTGATTTAGCTTCCGCAGCGATGGGTGGCCGTGGCGTAGCTGCATCGGATGAGTTTTTCTCATCAACGGACAATCTAATTATGCCCGGACGAGGCATAAACATGGGCGACGGCTGGGAAACAAGACGGCGTCGTGATGAGGGCAACGATTGGGCGATCATCAGATTTGGACGTCCGGGCACACTACGAAAGGTGCTTCTAGACACGGCTCATCTGAGAGGCAACTACCCGGATCGTTTCAGTTTGGAAGCCTGTTATCAACCGGACTCGTTTGTTCCCCCCGATGACGCCCAGTGGTATCCGGTCATCAATCAGCATCGACTGTGTCCTGATCGGGAACACATTTTTACGAAAGACGTTATTTGCTCCCCAGAGCAGGAATTCAGCCACGTGCGCCTGCAGATTTATCCCGACGGGGGGGTAAGTCGTTTGCGCGTTTACGGACACGCAAATTGGAATGCGTTATGAGTACCTTTGGCTACAACTCGGTACGAGGTCTATAGGGTATGCGAATCAACGGGCTCAACGAAGCAGACGCAAGGACAGCCTTAGAGCACTGTTGTGTTAGCCGAAAGTGGATTAGCGCTATGCTCGACCAAAGGCCATTCGGTTCTGAGCAGGCACTGCGGCAGGTGTCTGATCGTGCCTGGTCCGAGTGCGCGGAAGGCGATTGGCTCGAAGCCTTTGAGGGGCATCCACGCATTGGAGATATTCAATCACTCAAGGCTAAATATGCCGACACAAGCTCCCTTGCCGCTGCCGAACAGGCGGGTATGCAAAGCGCAGACGATTCCATTATCGAGCGCTTAGCTCTGGGAAATAAGCAATACGAAGACCGTTTCGGCTTTATGTTCATCGTTTGTGCGACAGGCAAGTCCGCTCTTGAAATGAGTGAGTTGCTTGAGGCGCGACTAACAAATGAGCGGGCACAAGAACTCAGCATCGCGGCAGAAGAGCAGCGCAAAATTACTCAGCTTCGACTGGAGAATTTGTTGTGAGCCAAATTACGACTCATGTCCTAGACACGGCTCTCGGTGAGCCCGCGGCCGGTGTAGCGCTGCAACTGTTTTCTCTCGCTGGATCTGAGGAATGGATCCCGCTTGCGGAAGGCGTCACCGACGGGGATGGTCGCGTCTCGGATCTGCTCCCCGAGGAAAAAGTACTGGATGAAGGCACTTACCGTATGCGTTTCGCTACGGGGAGCTATCATGAGTCGGCCGAGCAACCCGCCGCCGGAACGGCGTTCTATCCCTACGTCGATGTCGTTTTTCGCCTTGAGGGTGGCGGAGCGCACTATCATATCCCCCTCCTTCTCTCGCCCTTTGGTTTTTCGACCTACCGCGGGAGCTAAGCATTTTGCGTGCGCTCGAACTCTTGCCGCTAACGGCCGTTGGTTTTGCCCCGTTTGGAGACGTAATAGACACAGCTGTGGCCTGTGAACGCTATCCAATCAATGAAGGTCGCACCCAGCGACATCACGCGCTCTCTAAACTCGATTGCGAAAGCCAGGATGGTTGCACAGCCTTGAGCGTTTTTCGGGCGACGCCAGTCGATAATAACTTTCTACTGCAAGTGCTGGAGCGACATCCCCTCTCGTCCCAGAGCTTTATACCGCTCTCTCCCTATCCCTATGCCGTTGTGGTAGCTCCCGCGGGGAGCCTCCAAGAAGACGCAATCAGTGGCTTTCTAGCGCAGCCGG
>JBCCQO010000342.1:0-4061 GCA_039024595.1 Pseudomonadota bacterium
CTCTTTTGCTTTCCTAATTTCTTGTTCTACGGGTTTTGCGGGGCTTGGCCCCTGAGGGCTCTTGGGAACTGAGCCAAGTTGAACCCAGTCGTCTCCGACGAAGCCGGGTCCAGCGCCGCTCTTAATAATAATACATGGGAGGGGGTTCTCCTACGTGGAATTGGACTTGCGCGAATGGGTTATCCAGCTTTCAGAGCGATGACTAAGCTTTTCTTATTCGTTCGCCTCTTTATTGTCTTCTTCACTCTCTGATTCTCTTCGGTATCTAACAACTTCAACCACTACGAGCACTAATTCGACCACTAAGAATCGCTGCGTCGGCCTGCGCTGGACGCGAGATTCAGCGCTAGATTGATGCAATATTTCAGTAAAAACAGATACCTAGAGACATCTATGGCATCCCCGTAGGTGCCTCGGAAACAGGCCATCAGGCAGCCCATCGCTGTTAGTTCGAGGTGACTACTAGCCCTCGCTGGTCCAGGCATCGGCGTAGAGTCTTGTTCAGCTTGAGGAGCTGCGCTTCACATAAATTCTTCTAATATCATTTAATTTCTGTGTATATCCCTTAAATTCATTAAATTTCGTCGAAATTTCACTCTGGTGTAGGGGCTTATCAGCCCGGGGGCGTTGTAAAAACAAGGTTGGGAATGCTGCTTAACCTATTTTTCTGATACGTTCCGACAGGCGGAGGCGCGTAGGGTTTAGCGCAGGACCGAAACGGTTGCACTTAATCCGTTGCAAGACGCTAAGCAGGGGAGTCGAACGACTGTGAGTTTCAAACTATTTGCTAGCTATCTGCCTTTAATCCTTGGCGTCGCGCTGTTGGCTGGCTGCCGCCATGGGATCGAAATCACCGGTCAAGGGAATGTGGTCTCTGCCTCTGGAAGCCGCGACTGCGCTCGGAACGAGGCTCCCTGCCGCTTCGAAGTAGAAGGTGCTTACACAGAAACATTTACTGCGATCCCCGCCACGGGATGGCTTCATGACGCTTGGGAGCGATGCCAGGCACCCAGCGGGAATCAATGCAGCTTTGATATTGCGGCCGACGTAGTCGCTGACTTTACCGACGCGGAAATACCGGGAGCCATCGCTCGTTTTCGCCTACCAATAGAGCCTGCTTTCCGAAACGTGAATGGAGCGTTTGTGCTACCCGCGGGAAGTGCAACAGAACAACTCGCCTGGGTGCTGGGTGAATTGCGCGCACCGTCCACCACTATCGCAGAAATCCGCGAGCATTTTTCGAGCGACTATCTCGCACGAAACCCTGCGAATCAGGTCCAACAGCTTCTGAGCGATCTACGAAATGCCGTTTCCAATCCGGAGATAGCCGACCTACTTACCGCGACACCCACGTCCGCCCGTGCGGTTGTGTTAAATCAGGGAGCCAATGCTGGCGGTCTGTTTTTATCAATTAACTCGAATCTTGTCAGCGGTGGGCTGATCACTGAGTTCAGTGCCACCACAGGTTTTCCGCGCGGTGGTTCCAACGTTGCCGCCAGCGAAGCGGGTAACTCCTTAGAACAACTGGGTGACAAATTTAGTGCGCTGGCGAGCAATACCAGCATGTTGGTGGCGAGAATCGATAACGACCAGTGCCGATCGATTTTTGAGAAGGATGCGCAGACACCGCGTCCGACCGGATCGATTTTTAAACTCTGGGTTTTGGGCGCTGTTGCAGAAGAAATTCGAGCGGGTCGTCTCGCAGCGACGACGATGGTCCCCTTCGATCTAGACGAAGTTGTGATTGCCGGAGGCGCAATTAACGACACTCCGGAGGGCACCCAGTTGTCGATCCGAAATCTTGCTAACTTGATGCTGGGAGTCAGTGATAACACGTCAACGGACCTCCTCCACGAGCTCGTAGGCCGCAACCGGGTTGAGGATATCCTGCGTACTTTTGGGCATCGAAACCGAGACCTGATGACGCCGTTCTTAAGTACTAACGAACAGTTTCATATCTTATGGACCTTGAGCCCGGAGCTTGCCAGTCGCTATGCCGCAGCACCTAATGCGGAACAGCGAGATATATTGATCAACAGCATCGAACCCCTGGGACCGGTCACGCAGTTTGTTCAGGCGAATCAGACAGCGCTGTTTGACAGCAGTTGGGCCGCCAGTGCCTTCGACGTTTGTCGCGCCTATGCGGGTTTGCGCCGCTTCGACAATCGCAGTCCGGAGTTTGAAATCATCGAAGAGTCTGCCGGTGCGGAAACGGCTCTGCTCTCGGTGCGTACCCGTTGGGATAGGGTGTGGTCGAAAGGCGGTTCGCTCGCGAATGCGAATGGGAACTACGTGTTCACGCTGAGCTGGCTTTTTGAATCGGATGATAAAGGTGCCTATGTGGTGGTGCTCATGACCTCTAATCGGGATGGAAGTCCGATCGACGGAAACCCGCTGTTTAGCATTGGAGCGCGAGCGGAAGAAATACTCTTCAATCGTTAGCCGGCAAAAGAATAGGTACGTCAGCGCCCGCTGACGGACACGTCCGTCCCTAGGGTGCTATCGCACTGTAAAGTGATACCCGATTGAACTCGCTGCACTCATCAAGATCCGGGTGAGTGCGACTCTCCCGCTCAGCGATTTTTTCATAGGGCGGGTGCCGAAAATCACGAATCCGCGAGTCTGCGACTAGCACAGCCCGGGCGCGATCCAAAAACTTATCTAAAAGCGGTAGGTTCTCACGATCATAAAGAACGTCTGCGACCAATATTAGGTCCAGCGCGGGTATTGCGGCATCCAGCGAATCGATCAGCTCGAGCTCTACGCCGTTGCGCTGTGCATTGCGCGAGATTGCCAGCTGGGCAATGGGATCACAGTCGCAGGCGATTACCCTCTCAGCCCCGACCCTGGCAGCTGCAATCGCCACGACGCCGGAGCCGGAACCAAAGTCGAGCACCGTTTTGCCTGCGACCGTGTCGGGGTTATCGAAAAGGTAACGGGCGAGTACCTGACCAGAGGCCCAACAAAAGACCCAGTAGAGCGGATCTTCCATCAGGCTGGCGGCAAGCTCATGGGGCAACTCGCGCGCGCTCATCGTGTCGGCCAACAGCAACAGTTCAATCTCGGGGACCAAGGGCAAGGCCTGAGATTGAAGCTCGGCTCCTGGCAAGCGCGCAGCAAGCGCCTGTTCGAGCATAGGTGTTTTTCCCTCTGCCGCTGCGACAGCGCTAGAGCGCGTCGATACCGCCGTACTGAAGCCACAGATCCCAGGCATCGCTGGCGGAGTCGCGAAGCAGTAAACCCTGCTCCGTATACAGTTTCATAAACTCCACTGCCGGTAGCGCTTTGGAAAATACAAAGCCCTGCCCTATGCTGCAACCAACATCACGAACAAAGCGAGCCTGGGATTTAGTCTCTACCCCCTCGGCACAGACCGGAATTCCGAGTGTGTTCGCTAGGGCGGCCAAAGCGCGTACAACCACCCTCGCATCCCGATCAATGTCGGTATCAATAATGAGCACGCGACCAAACTTTATCTCGCTCAGCGGCAATCGATAGAGCTCCGCTAAGGACGAATAGCCGGTTCCAAAATCATCCAATGAAACACCAAATCCCTTCAGTCTTAAGCGAGTCAGCACATCAGTAGCTTTTGCGATATCAGCCATCGCGGCTTGTTCTGTGACTTCAGCAGTGAGTAAGGAAGGATCGACGCCAGCGCTGACGACCTGGTCCGCCAGACGATCCGGTAGGGACAAATCGGTGAGCTGGCTTGGCGATAGATTGAAGGAGATCTGACAGCTGATACCCATGCTAGACCACTTTATTTGCTGTTGGATTGCCTGCGCCAAGACCGCCTCGGTCAGTGCACCGACCAGACCCCAGGCCTCGGCCTTGGGAACAAATGCTCCGGGCAATAAAACACCCTTCTCCGGGTGATTCCAACGAACCAAGCCCTCGCAGCTAACAATCTCGGGACCGAGATTGGATTGGAAATCAACCTTGGGTTGGTAATGCAGCACCAGTTCGTCGGAGCTTATCGCGTGCTCAAGTTGATCTTTCTCAATCCATTCGGCAACCGGCTCCTCCATGTCCTGTTGGCGCCGTGCTAGGGGTGTGGAGCC
>JBCCQO010000343.1:0-4004 GCA_039024595.1 Pseudomonadota bacterium
TGGGGTTTGTATACCGAGTGGCTAGGCGGCGAGATCGGCATCTACCGAACCCCCTATGAACGTTTCGGCCAACTCACTTTCGAAATGTGGCGCGCATGCCGCCTGGTGATTGATACAGGGCTGCATCAGTTCGACTGGACCCGCCAGCAAGCGATCGACTATCTAAGTGAGCATGCGGCCCTTTCTGCTCACGACATAGAAACGGAGATCGATCGGTACATTTCTTGGCCCGGTCAGGCGCTTTCCTACAAGCTTGGAGAAATGTTAATTCGAGAAAAAAGAGCGAGTGCAGAAACGAGACTGGGGGCAGACTTCGATCAGCGCTACTTCCATGACGTGATTCTGAGCTTGCGGTCCGTACCCTTGTCAGTACTCGCCGAGGAGCTGGAATCCTGGATAAGGGCAGGTGGGCCAAACCCTTATGAACAAACGCCTTAACCTGCAAGCGATTCACTCTATAGAGAGAGCATTAACGCTTTGAGTTGATCCAAGGTGCTTCCAAGGTGCTAGCCGACAGCACTCGAAGCCGCCTTTGCAAACTCACCTATGCGAGCGACCATAGCGCGCAAGCCGTTTCCGCGTGTGGGTGACAGATGCTTTAGAAGTCCCAGAGCTTCAAAGTAATGATCGATATCAAAACTCTGGATGGCTGCAGGCGTTTTATTGTTGAACGCGGCTAGCACCACAGCGAGAAGCCCCTTAACAATAAAGGCATCACTGTCCACGCTCAGCTGAAGTCGGCCATCGTCTTCCGTCACGTCTATCCAAACCTGACTTTGGCAACCGCGGACGAGGCGGTCTTCGGTACGCAACTCTTGGGGTAGCGCCGGAAGTTCATGACCCAACTCAATAATATAGCGATAGCGATCTTCCCAGCTGTCGAAGAAACTTAGGTTCTCTACGATATCGTCTGAACTGATACGGGTCCCAAACGGGTTTACTTGCGAGTTCATTAGTAAAACAACCCGGTTTCTAGCTGCGCCACTTCGGACATCATGTCGCGACTCCATGGAGGATCGAATAGCAAATCCACTTCAACCCCTTTCACAAAGGGCACCAGGCCAAGGCGTAGCTCCACATCGCCGACGAGAACCGGACCCATGCCGCAGCCCGGCGCGGTTAAGGTCATGGCGACACGAACCGTTCCCGTGGCTTGGTCTATTTTAAGCTCGTAGATAAGGCCCAGATTGACGAGATCGACCGGAATCTCTGGGTCAAACACGGTACCAAGCGCTTCCCACAGTTGCTCCTCACTAATCTTTCCATCGGCGGGAGGCTCGAAGCTAAGTACCAGAGGCTCTAATCCAAGTGCATCAGCATCGGTGCCATCTACGCGCACCATATTGCCGTTGTGAACAATCGTGTAGTTGCCGCCCAAAGACTGGGTAAGCGTGACAAAAGTGTCAGCGGGTATGGTGACCGGATCACCGACCGGTACGAGTCGTCCGAGTACTTCTCTTCTGGTGGTGAGAAGTGTGCGCTCCTGAGAAGACATCAGTCGACGCTGAAACTCTCTCCGCAGCCGCACTCAGCAACCACGTTAGGGTTATTAAATTTGAGAACACGGTTGATGCCTTCGACGGCGAGGTCGATCTCCGTACCTCGAAGCACCTTTAATGCCTCCTGATCGACGTGAACCTGTATGCCATTGGCTAGATCGATACTGCTGTCGCCACTGTGAGGGCCTTCAACTTGCTCAAGAACGTATTTGAATCCAGTACAGCCGCTCTCCGCTATGCTGATCCGCACCGCTCGCTTATCTTCCGGCAGGCTTTTTTTAAAATGGTCGGCAGCGGCGGAAGTGACTCGCACTGGCGCATCAAAATCGAACGTCTCTACACTCATGTATTCATCCTCGCGCCATGCTCAAAATCCAGCGTACGGCGCTTTTTCAAAACCCCACCGCGGTCTCGTCAACTAGAACGCGCCAAAAATCGACTGCGCTAGAAACCTACTGGTCCATCGTTGAGCGTATCGACGCAGTCTACTGACCTTGGTGGTAGCTCGCCGGGTTCTTTACAATCTCGGTTTTTACGAACCCGTGTTTTACAAATTAACTTTTTCGGAACAAGGCGCAGGCTTTCTCCAGCCCTGCAAGCAAACGATCAATGTCGTCCTTCGTGTTATACATCGCTAACGAGGCCCGCACGGTGCCCGGAACGTCAAAGCGCTCCATTAGCGGCTGAGCGCAGTGATGGCCTGTTCTTACGGCGATCCCTTGCTCATCCAATAGCATCCCCAAATCAGAGGGATGGGCACCATCAACTAGAAAACTAAATATGCCCACGCTTCGCTGCGGTTGTCCCACCCGCGTCAAACCGGGAATAGCACTTGCCGCACTTTCCAGCTCGCTCAGTAATCTATCTTCGTGCGCCGCCGCAGCTTTTCTATCGATGCGCGATAGGTAATCGATAGCCGCGCCTAAACCGATAGCTCCCGCAATGTTTGGGGTGCCTGCTTCAAATTTAAAGGGCAAGCTGTTGAAGGTCGTACCGGAAAAACTCACCGTCTCGATCATTTCGCCACCGCCAAGAAAAGGCGGCATCGCTTGTAATAGCTCTTCACGGCCCCAGAGCACACCAATTCCGGTAGGCCCAAAGAGCTTGTGACCCGAAAAACAGTAGAAGTCACAATCCAGTGCTTGAACATCCACGTCCCAGTGGCCGACCGCCTGGGCCGCATCAATCAGTACCCGCGCACCGACTTGCTTCGCGCGACGACAAATGTCCTCTACCGGATTGATCGTACCAAGCGCGTTGGAAACTTGATTCACAGCGATCAACTTAACGCGCTCATCGAGTAAGGCATCCAAGGCATCGAGATCGATCTCTGCGCTTTCCGTCACCGGTATGGGAATGACCTCAGCACCAGCACGAGCGGCCGCAAGTTGCCAGGGCACGATGTCGCTGTGGTGCTCGAGCCAAGAAACCAATACCCGATCACCCGCTGCCAGGTTTTCTCCACCCCAACTGTGGGCAACCAAGTTAATCGCCTCTGTGGTTCCACGGGTCCACAGTACCTGGCGACTGCTAGGGCTGTTTAGGAATCGCGCAACGCTTTCTCGGGCTGACTCAAAATGCCTAGTAGCACGGTCCGCTAGCGCGTGTGCGCCGCGATGCACATTCGAGTTGTCGTAGCGGTAATAGTTAGCAATCGCATCAATCACCGCATTAGGCTTTTGGGTCGTCGCCGCATTGTCCAAATACACCAGCGGTTGCCCGTGGACTGTCTGCGTCAGTATTGGAAAATCAGCGCGGACTGACTCCACATCAAAGGAAGACGGAAGCGGTTCGGAGGTAGAGCCAATGGACGCGGGGCGATTCATCTTGTACGAGCGCTTTATTGCGTTTGCTTGGCAGGCTGAAAGTAGCGCTCAGTCACAAGCGTTCGAAGTTGCTCTCGAAATGTATCGAGTTCAACGTTGTCGATCAGCTCGTTTATAAAACCGAAACTAAGCATCATCTCCGCCTCGCGGCGCGCTACGCCGCGAGCTTGAAGATAGTGAAGCGCCGCTTGGTCGAGCTGGGCTACGGTCGCGCCATGAGCGCAACGGACATCGTCTGCATAAATCTCCAACTCGGGCTTCGTATTTATTTGCGCATGATTGCTGGTTAGGAGATTGCGGTTCGACAGTTCTGCTAAGGTTTTTTGCGCATCCTGGTGTATATGAATACGACCATTGAAAACCGCCGTAGCGTTGTCGCCAATGATGCCTCTGAATACTTCATCTGTAGTGCAATGAGGAACCGCGTGTTCGATGGTCGTGTGATAGTCGATATGCTCACGCCCGCGAGGCAAATAAATACCGGTAATACCAGCATGAGCCCCAGGAGCATCGTGGTGAACGACAAGATCTAAGCGCTTGAGCTCACTACCCAGTGCTAGGTGGAAGCTTTCAAGACGCGCGTCTCGAGCAAGCCGAGTGTGGACGCTTCCAATGTGAATGGCGGAACCAGACTCTTCGTGAATTCGAAAGTGTTTGAGGCAAGCATTCTCCGACAAAA
>JBCCQO010000344.1:0-4004 GCA_039024595.1 Pseudomonadota bacterium
ACTTGCCTACCTTAGTGTGTCCGAAGGCATCAGGACACGAGACGTTGTTCGAGAAATCTTTTCGCAAGCGATAGCGGGAGTTCCGGTTGCAAAACGAATGCGATGGGGGGCTTCGAGGTTTGAATTTGCCCGTCCCATTCAGTGGCTAACGCTTGTTTATGGCGAAGAATCAGAGTTTGGTGAGGTAGTGGGAATTGCCACGGGACGGACAACTTTCGGCCACCGTTTTCACGCGCCAGAAGCCATCGAGCTCAAGCATGCCGCTGATTACGCTGACCGACTCAAACAGGCGTACGTGCTTGCGGACTTCAATGAAAGGGCCTCCCTGATCGAGCAACAGGTTAACGAGCAGGCAGCGAGTTTAGGGGCCAGAGCTCGTATCGACGACGATCTTCTAGAGGAGGTGGCAAGCCTGGTGGAGTGGCCATCGGCCCTCGCCGGTAGTTTCGATGAGGAATTTTTAAAGGTGCCTTCAGAGGCACTTATCTCGTCGATGCAAAGCCATCAAAAGTACTTTCCCGTCCTCAATGAACAGGGAGAACTGAAGCCTCATTTCGTCACCGTTAGCAACATCGAAAGCCTGGATCCAGCGCAAGTGATTTCGGGTAACGAAAAGGTCATTAGACCTCGCTTAGCCGACGCCGCATTTTTCTTTGAGCAAGACCTGAAACAGAAGCTCGCCGACCGAGTAGCGCGGCTCGACGGGGTCATTTTTCAAAAAAAGCTTGGCAGCTTGGGCGACAAAACCCGACGCGTTGAGGGATTAGCGGGAGCTATTGCCAAACTAATCTCCGCCGATGAGGCCCAGGCTAAGCGTGCGGCGTGGCTGTGCAAAGCGGATCTCGTGAGCGATCTAGTGCTGGAGTTCGGAGATCTGCAAGGGATAGCTGGCGCCTACTATGCTCGCAATGACCAGGAGGCCGGTGCCGTTGCGGACGCTATTCAGCAACACTATTGGCCCCTGCAGGCCGGATCGAAACTGCCCGAGTCCCTAGAGGCTATCAGCGTTGCTTTAGCTGACCGACTTGATACGCTCGTTGGAATCTTTGCGATTGGCCAAATCCCCAGCGGGTCGAAAGACCCATTTGCTTTGCGTCGCGCATCTATCGCGCTCTTGCGGATGTTGGTGGAACGGCAACTTAATCTGGATTTGACCGAGTTACTGCGCCTTTCTTCCCAAACCTATCCAGAAGGTTTAGTGAGTACCGAGTCGCTGGATATGGTCCAAAGCTATGTGCTGGATCGCTTTCCTTCCCTGTTTGAAGGTCAAGGGGTGGCGGTAGAAGTATTCCGGGCAGTTCGCAATACCGGTTGTACCGAACCTGCCGACTTTGCGGCTCGTGTCAATGCGGTACGTGAGTTCCAAGATCGACCGGAATCGCAAGCTTTGGCGGCGGCGAACAAGCGGGTCAGTAACATTCTCAGCAAAACTGCCGAAGGTGAGGCGGCGAAGACCATCGATACGGACCTTTTTGGCGAAGCGGCGGAGAAACAACTCTTTAGCGCTATACAGGCGGTCACTTCCCAAAGCAGAGACGCCCTTGCAAGCAGACAATACACAGAAGTAATGACTGGACTCGCGAGCCTCAAAACACCGGTAGACGAGTTCTTCGATGGCGTAATGGTGAACGCAGAAGACCCACAAATAAAAGCTAACCGCCTAGCGCTGCTGACCCAGCTACGAGATCAGTTCCAAAGCGTGGCGGATATTTCCCAACTCGCAGGCTAAACGCCCTCTTCATGAGGGCTGCGGCCGCAACGCGGTCCTTGCAAGAAACGAGACTTCTGCCAAATCTTTCCTATACTCCGTGAAGACCGACTCGAAAAACGTCGGCCATCGTCAGCGCCCGAAAATAATTGATTCAGGTAGTAGGCGGGCGCCAAGCAGTCACCGAGTAAGGATCAGAGTTATGCAGCGATATTATTTTATCGATGAAGACCTGGATGATTTGGAGAAAGTATCGGCCGAACTTGAGGGGGTAGGTATAGCCAAAGAGCAGCTATATGTACTCACGCAAAGTGATGGAGAAGTTGACAAGCGTGACTTTAACTATGTCTGGTCGATTTTGAAAAAGGATACAGTGCGATCAGCAATCATTGGATCCTTGGTCGGCGTCTGTTTGGCGTGGTTAGTGTTGGTCGGCGCGTGGGCGAGCGGACTGCCGGAAACGTATACCTGGGTGCCGTTTGTGTTTCTCTCGATAGTTGTGCTGGGTTTTTGCACTTGGGAAGGGGGGCTATGGGGAATTCAACAACCGCACCATGAATTCAAACGCTTTTCCGAAGAACTGGATAAAGGTCGACACATACTGCTTGTTGAGGCTGAAGCGGAGTATGCCTCAGCGATGTCAAGCGTTGCTGAAAAACACCCGATGCTAAGAAAGGTCGGTGAAGGAAGGCCGGTTCCGAAACTTCTGCGCTGGGTGCACATCTTGTTTAACCGCTACCGTCGCTGGGGTCCCTAGCACTTACCAACACTTCGAAGGGAAGCCGCGAGCTTCCCTCTCAGGTCTGTCGCATCCCGCGACACGCTTTAGCCCCGTCGTGTCACCGATAGATTGCGCTGCGCTACCATTCGTTTTGGTCAGCGAGGTGACAAATGACGGAGCCAGAGCTCATCTACGGTTTTACCGGCCTTATCATGGGCGCGTTAATTGCGTGGTTTTGGCGCGGCGCGGAGGTCATTCCGCTACGAGGCCAACTCAGAGAAGTGCGTAGCCAGCAAAAAGAGCTGGAGATCGCGCACGCCAGCACCCTGAGTGAAAGAGAGCTTTTGGAATCGCACCACACGGGGCTGCAGAAACGTGCAGATCAGCTTCAGCGGGAGCGCGATAGGCTTGCTGCCGAGCATGCGGCTCAGAATGCGAGACTACAAGCCATCGAAGACAACCATCGACAGCAACTCGTCCTGCTGGAGAAAAGCCGAGAACAGTTACGCTTGGAGTTTGAAAACCTGGCAAATCGGATTTTTGAGGACAGAGGCAGACAGCTTAGCTCGCATAACCAGCAATCGATCGAGGCTCTCCTGAAGCCCTTTGGAGAGCAAATAAATCGCTTTCAAAGTCGAATCAACGAGGTCCACAGTCAATCCGTTAGGGGACAGGAAAGTCTGGCCGGTGAGCTACGCAACCTGATGAGTATTGGGCTCAAAATGAACGATCAGGCGGAGCAATTAACCCAGGCGCTAAAAGGAGATAACAAGTCAGCGGGGAATTGGGGAGAAGTCCAGCTAGAGCGAACCCTACAGCTGGCTGGCCTAGAAAAAGGTGTGCATTACACATCGCAAAGGGCTCTTAGAGATGACAGCGGAAAGCGAAAGTTACCGGACTTTCTTATCCACTTGCCCGACGGCAAGCATCTAATCATCGACAGCAAAGTGTCTCTACTCTCCTACGAGCATGCGGTATCCGCAGACTCGGAGGAAGCAAAGCTAGCTCATCTAAAAGCCCATACGGATTCGCTGAAGCGGCATATAAACGACCTTGCCTCGAAGGAGTATGCGTCGATCAAAGGCTTAGAAAGTCCGGAGTTGGTGTTTATGTTTATGCCGATTGAATCAGCGTACATAGAGGCGCTGAAATTCAATCGGGAACTCTTCAACGAAGGCTACCGAAAGAACATCATCCTCGTATCTCATACAACACTCTTACCAATGCTAAGAACCGTGGCCGGTCTATGGATTGCCTATCGAAGCAATGAGGAAGCCCGGGAAATTAGCGAGATGGCGGGCGAGATCTACAATAAAGTCAGTTTGGTTGGTCAGCGGCTAGAAGACATGGGAAAAACCTTGGCAACTACGGCGGAGAAGTACAATCGGACCGTGACTGCGCTCGTGGGTAAGCAGGGTTTGTTAGGAAAAGTCGATCGCTTCCGCTCAATCAGTGCCCGCGCCACAACAGAGGTAACCGTGCCAAGCCCACAAGACCTCACGGTAGAGCATGACCGGCTTAAGAGCTTAGGCGAGGAAAGCCCACCTAGTCCCCACACTCCGGATTCAACGATAA
>JBCCQO010000345.1:0-3970 GCA_039024595.1 Pseudomonadota bacterium
GTCCGGAAAACCCTGCGATCTGGCTTGCTTTGAAATCTCCAAAGAGTTGCCCTCGGACATGATGAGATGCGCAATTTCTGGGGTGATGCGAACGACCTCGTAGATTCCGACTCGACCTTTATAGCCGTCCTTACACACGTCGCAGCCTACCGCTTTCATGACAGTAGCCGACGCGAGCAGTTCCTCGGTGAACCCCTCAGCAATGAGCGTTTCGTGTGGAATATCGTCTGCAGGTACGCAACACTCTTTGCACAGTCGCCGACCCAAACGCTGGGCAATGATCAGACTGACCGATGTCGCAACGTTGAAAGCTGGTACCCCCATGTTCAGCAAGCGAGTGATGGTCTCAGCGGCACTATTGGTATGCAGAGTAGATAGCACTAAGTGGCCGGTTTGCGAGGCTTTGATCGCGATTTCGGCTGTCTCCAGATCACGAATCTCTCCGACCATGATGATGTCTGGATCCTGTCGGAGAAAGGACCGCAATGCCTCGGCAAAGTCGAGTCCAACCTTCGGATTAACGTGTACCTGATTCACCCCCGATAGGTTTATCTCTACCGGATCTTCGGCGGTAGATATGTTGCGTTCCGGCTCATTAAGAATATTCAGGCCCGTGTATAGCGACACGGTTTTACCGGATCCGGTAGGGCCGGTCACTAGGATCATTCCCTGGGGCTGGTTGAGCGCCTTAAGATACATTTCCTTCTGTTCCGATTCGTAGCCTAAGGCGTCGATACCCATTTGCGCGCTTGTGGGATCGAGTATTCGAAGAACGATTTTCTCACCAAACAATGTAGGAAGCGTGTTCACGCGAAAATCGATAGCGCGGTTTCGCGATAGCTTCATTTGGATTCGACCATCCTGAGGAACTCGCCGCTCAGAGATGTCCATCTGCGACATGACTTTCAGACGAGCCGACAACCTGGGGGCAAGATTCTTCGGTGGTCGAACGACTTCCTGTAGCACACCGTCCGTTCGAAAACGAACGCGGTAGTCTTTTTCGTAGGGTTCGAAGTGGATATCGGAAGCACCCTGCTTGATCGCATCCACTAAGACCTTATTCACAAACCGTACGATGGGTGTCTCATCGACGCCGCTACTGTCGTCTTCGCCGGTCGAGTCTTCATCTACGGCGGCGACATCAATATCGTCGAATTCTTCCGAATCCAGATCATCTAGGCCACCGCCAATATCATCCTGAGCTTCGGACCACTCGCTAATCGCTTTCTGCAGGCTCTTCTCATCGACGAGAATGCCTTCCGTATTCAACCCGGTGTGAAATTTAATCTCATCCAGTGCCGCGAGGTTGGTCGGATCAGAGATCGCAATAAATAAGCGTTTGCCACGGCTGTAGAGTGGAAGCGCGTGGTGTTTCGCTACGAGATCGGATTCAACCAGTCCCTGGGGTACGAACTGCGTGTCTAGCGCCGTTAAATCGAACCTGGGCGCGCCAAACTCCTGTGAAGCAATTTCAACCAGTCGCTGGCTATCGACGTTAACCTCTTCGACCAGATAGCGGACGAACGGTGTGTTTTCTTCGGCCGCTGCCGCCTGGGCCTTGGTTGCTTCATCTGCGTCCAAAAGCCCTTCGATGACCAGCCTACCCGCCAGGCCCGACGGTTTGCCGCTTACTCTTTCATTCATAGATCAAGGCTCATTAAAAAAACGGCGTTCGACCAAATTCAGTATGAAGCTCATATGTCCTCAAGCCCCGTGAAATTATACCTTCTCTGCTTATACACATAAGACTGTTGAAGGTGCGCTAACGCGAACCGAAGCATGCAAAATAGACCATACAATCGGCAATCGACTAAGACTTAACGACAAAATTTGTCACTTACTGTCGGCATCTGTCACCAAACATAACCTGCGGGCTCGCCTCACCGACCTAACAATATTACTGATATATGTGTAAGTCACTGTATTTTAGTAATAAATCATCACTGATAACTACTTTGGCCCCAAAAATGCTGTTGACTGTCTGTTAGTGGAAAAATCGCCCGCAGACGATGGACAGTCGCACAGGGCTAAATCTTTTGGAGGAAACAATGAGAAAACAACATCGCGCCCAACAGGGTTTCACACTTATCGAATTGATGATCGTGATAGCGATTGTCGGCATTCTTGCTGCAATTGCTCTTCCCGCATACCAGGACTACACGGTCCGAGCAAGGTTATCCGAGGTTCTAGCTGTGGCAGCTGAGGGTAAGACAACAATCGCTGAGTTCGTCGCGGCAACAGGGGCGCTTCCCTCAAATGCCGCGGCAGCGGGTATCACGACTAGTGGGTTCGGCACGCAATCTTTTGTGCAGGCGGCAGCGTTCACCGACGATGGCGGTAACCAGGGCACTTACACACTGACTGTCTCGACACTAGCAGGTGCCGCAGTTGGTGGAGCGGTGGCCGACGGCGGCGCAGCGGGTGGCACGGTGTCCTTGCGCGCCACGGTTAACCCAGCTTCTCGTCGAGTCGATTGGGCGTGTGGTCCAGGTGCCACCGGCGGAGTACCGGCTAAGTTTCTACCAGCTACTTGCCGAACCGCTCTTTAGGGCATTAAACCGAGTCCAAACGTTTCAGATCAGGTTCAGCTTGTTTGTCGGCCCCTCATCGGGGCCGATTTTTTTGGGTTAATGGATTTTAGATTAACCTGCCGTGATGCTTTAACACGACCAAAGTCCGGTTCTGTCCTCAGCCAAAGATGACAATGATCTTGTCGCGAAAGCCCCTGAATTTGCTTCTCGTTACTTTGGCGCCGTGCCTAATGCTTGTTGGTGTTGGCACGGGCTATATCTTCGACGATACAGCGTCGTTAAGTCCTTTGCTGCAACTAAGGCAGGATACCGCTGCCTTTTGGCCCCTGGTATTTGATGGGGCAGCCGGGCCACTCGGACGTCCTCTTTCCCTAGTTACCTTCGCCATAGAGCAACGTTTTTTTTCCGCAACACCAGACTTTTCACAAGTGGTCTCAATCGCTGTGCACTGCTGCAACGGTTTATTGGTGTACGCCATACTGCTGCTAGTGCTTCGATCATACGGTGATGATGATCGCTATTTTTGGGCTGTACTGGGCGCTCTACTGTGGGTATGCGCCCCTCAGAAAGTCAGTACAGTTCTTTATATAGTTCAGCGCATGACGATGCTCAGTGCCTTTTTTACGCTGGTTGCACTGTGGGCGTACCTTAAGGGTAGAACAACAGTTTCGATCCCAAAGTCATGGCTTTACTTCGCGCTGTGCCTAATCGCTTTATTTCTAGCGCCTTTTGCGAAAGAAAATGGTGTCCTTGCGGTTCCTATTATCGCAAGCGCTGAGCTCCTCTTGCTCGGCGGTATTCAAAGCGAGTTTTACTCGAAAAGGCTGATACTCATCGCACTTACGATTCTCTTGGGTGGCGCAGCAGCTTTTTTCGCGTTGGGTGTACTGGAATGGAATCATTCATTCGATTCCTACAGTCGAAGAAATTTCGACTTTTGGGATAGAGTTGTAGCGATACCTACTATTCTTTCAGATTATATCCGTCAGTTCTTTTTACCCGACACCCGCAGCATGGGCTTGCTTCACGACGATTGGCTTCTCCTTGGGTCGGGTTTATCTCCACTCATTTTTTCTCTTTCTGTTTGCGTTTTGCTCGCAGTCGCCGTTGTGCCAATACTGGCATACAAAATTCCGCGCCTTGGAGTTGCTGGATTTGGCTGCAGCATTTTCTTAATCGGGCACAGTATAGAAAGTTCCTTTTTGCCGCTGGAGCTCTATTTTGAGCATAGGAACTATTTACCAAGTCTTGGTTTGGTCGTGGTTGCTACCGAGATCGCGCGTGCTGTACACACTCGATTTCTAGCTAATGCCGCAAAAGTCTTTCGCGCTTTCGTAATCGGATACCTGCTACTTTGTACGGTGAGCTCTACGCTGCTCGCCACTTGGTGGCGAACTCCAGGGATGCTCATGCAGCATCATTTCGCCGGCCATCCCAAC
>JBCCQO010000346.1:0-3967 GCA_039024595.1 Pseudomonadota bacterium
CTGCAAGTCAGCGGGCAAGAATTGTAACCGCTTAAAGGAGAAAAAACTGCGCGCTAGAAACAGAAAAGGGCACAACCCTTGTTATGCCCCTTTCGTCCCATTACGGAAGTGCGATATCTCAGCTAAGCAATCACACTTCGCTTACTCGCCCAGCTTGATACCGATGAACAGCGGAGAACCACGCCGCATCAGCCGCAACGGAATGGACTCGCCAGCAGCAAAACTCGAGATCGTCTCACGAAAGGACTCAAGCGTACGAATCGGGGTTGATCCAACGGCGGTAATAACGTCACCGCTCATCAATCCCGCGTCGGCAGCTGGGGAATCGGGATTTACGGAGCGTACAATCACACCACCGGTAAGCTCCCAACGGTTCAGAATCTCTGCCGGAGCCTCTTCGATAGAAATCCCTAACCTACCGCCCTTGCTCTCGTCACTGCCGTTTCCGCCGTAGGCCTCTGCAAGGCTGTCATCCGCATCAAGCCCTCCGACTCTTACCGTGAGCGTCTTCTGTTTTTTATCGCGAACGATGCGCATCTTAACTTTCGTGCCAGGCGCAATGAGACCGACTACATGGGGTAGGTCAGAGGATGTCTCTATCGATTCTCCTGCAAACTCGATGATCACATCACCCGCTTTAATCCCGGCTTTTGCTGCTGGACTTTCCGGCGCGAGCTGAGACACGAGAGCACCCATAGGTCGATCAAGACCAAAGGATTCGGCAAGGGTCCTGTCGACATTCTGAATAGTGACACCCAGCCAACCGCGCGTTACCGCACCCGTTTCCTTGAGCTGCGTGACTACGTTTCGCAGTACATTGACCGGAATTGAAAACGACAAACCAATAGAGCCACCAGCCCGAGTCGTAAAAATCTGAGAGTTCACACCCACCACTTCGCCATCTAGGTTGAACAAGGGGCCGCCGGAGTTGCCCGGATTGATGGCGACGTCAGTCTGTACAAAGGGCACGTAGTTCTCACCATTTCTAGTAGGTAAGCTGCGCCCGATGGCGCTGACGATTCCAGCTGTAACCGAGTAATCTAGGCCGAAGGGCGAGCCGATCGCCAAGACCCACGCACCGACTCTCAAATCTCCATCTTTCGCGAGCTCAAGAAAAGGCAGTTTCTCGCCATCGATTCTGAGCAAAGCCAAATCAGACCGGGGGTCTAAACCGACTACCTCAGCGTCAAACTCTCTTCGATCCGAAAGCCGCACGGTGATCGAATCCGCGCCTTCCACCACATGATTGTTGGTAACCACGTAACCATCCGCTGACAGGATGAACCCGGACCCGGTCGCCATTCGCTCCCTTTGACCCTGTGGCGGCACTGGTATCTGAAAGTAGCGACGCAGAAACTCAGGTATCTCTTCCTGGTTCATATTTCCGCCCGCCCTTTCACTTGCCTCAACCACGATCTTAACGACCGCAGGCGAGTGCTCATCGACAATCTCGGTGAAATCGGGCAGTTCGGCTGCACCCACCAACCTACTGGCGAGCAAGCTGAAAACCAACAACAGTGGCACCGTTATTCGTCGCAGGAGGTAAGAAGAATGATCCATCGAAAGCTCCATCTTATGCATAAGATCTGTTTGAAATGAGAGTTTATAAAATGACCGATTTATAGACCGGAGAACCAGTAACCGCCACGGATGTTAAAAACGTATCTGCACTGGGAATTTAGACTACATGACGGGCGATAGGTTTCAATGCGTTATCACAACTGGTGGCTACCTTGAAGGCAGCTAGCAGCGATGACCTCACCGCTACGCCGGGAGACCAAGCCCCTTTTAGTTGCATTTAGTTGCATCTAGTTGCATCTAGTTGCATCAGCAACGAAACATGTTGCAGGAGAAAAAACGCATGGACAAAGTCCGATCAGCGCATTTTGACCGAATCGGCCACCATCCTCGCGGTATTAGTTGGAATTTCGCCTACTACCGTCACCAACACCGGTCTTCGACCGATCAGTGTTCCACGCGTATAAGCAACCGTACTGCCCTGACGTTCGACACCCTCACCCGGTTTGATTGCCGACTGAAGCGGTTCGAGAAATACTGAGAAGGATGACAAGCCGTCCGTATAGCTCTTTCGTTCAGAACTTAGGGGCGCAGCATCGGTAGTCACATAGCCCTTTGGCAACCAAGACACAGCCCATTCAGGCCCTTCACGGAGGTGTCGGGTTTCATGCGGATGCGGGTGGCTTGCTTGGTGTTGAAGCTCTGCTTGCGTTTCCTTTCCCCGTTCCATCGATAGGCTGGCGAACTGGAACTGTTCGAGCACCTGCTGATCAATAGAGTAGGTCGTCGACTTCAGCATCAGAGCGGTATCGCGATCTAGTTCAAACACGTAGCCAAAGCGATACATATCACGCGGTTCTACACGAACACGAATTGCCTCACGACCAGCGATCCGATCACCCGAGCTGACTCGAAACTGGTAATTGTCAACGAGCGAGCACAGAGTGCCACCGTTCCCCTGCTCCGCGCGCAGCAGATGATGGCCTGGATGCATGCAATCGTTAGGATGCGCCTGGCGTTCAATTCTTGCATCCTGCCCAGTGAGTCGCGAGATAGCCTCCGTGGCCTTCCCCCCGGTGACTGTGTGGGTCAGTTCCATTATCTGCATATCGCCACCACGTTGCAGAGTCACCACACCGCGATAATCGATTTGCTGAGCATTGCTGGACATGGCACGTAATAGATCGCGAACTTGGCTGTCCATCTGCGCGCATTGCTGCGCATTTGCAGAAGCGGCAACCGTAAAAGCAGCGGCGGCAAGCGTGGCTTGTCCAGCGAGCGTTCTACGCCTGCGATTGCGAGATTGACTGCTAGCGTTCAATAGCGTTTCTACCTGCTTTCCGTTCAACGTTGCTGTTGCATATCTGGCCGCCGTCATTTGGGAACGGCTGTTTGGGCACCGCTGTCGAGAAACGTCGGTTGGAATTGCCTACAAGCCAAACATTACTCACTTATAACCGGTACTCGTGCAAAGGGGAGCATGCCCTGAGGTGTATTTAACGATGCGTGCTCCGCGTGTTCTTGACTGTAACGAAGCAAGCGCTGGCGAGCTAACTCTCGATAGGCGGTCCGATCTGCCGGTTGTAGTACAGGCAGGGCTGTAGTACCGAAACTTGCCTGTACCGGAATCGCACCGGTAGTGTTAACGACGCCCACAGGAATGGGCGCCACCCGCGCTACTTGTTCCGCATCTCCAGCGGTTGTTTGTGCCAGTTGTTGACCACCGATAACCACGACAAACGCCACGCTGGCCGCAACGGCGAAACCACTGACCGCTTGCAGCCAACTACCGGATGCGGCTCTGACTTTGTGGGCAGGTTCATCGTCTATTGCCGCACGCACACTGGTGGCAAAACTGCGGTCAACGCTGACCGGAGACCCGCTAAGAGACTCCCTGACCGCTTGGTAACGAAACCATCTATCAAGGACCTCAGGCTCGGAATCTAGCGATTTCAGCAGGCGTCGAAGCTCAAATTCTTGCGCTTCATCATCCATCATCGCCGACAGGGTTTCACCAGCCGTATCGCTCTCAGGAGCTACGACTTTACGATCCCCAGATGCAACCACCTGCATGCGACTCGCATCCACCATACTCAAAACCTCTTTCTCAAAAATCCCAAGTCAGGGCGCTCTTGGCGGACCCAACCTGTTGCCCAGCCGCTATCGCAAGCAGCGGCTCTGTTAGTTAAACCTGTAACGTAACCGCTAGCCTGTGCCCTAGACACCCCGTGCTTGCGATAACTGACCGACGCATACGCCTTACCTTAGACCTCATATTCCGCTCCTGCGTGCAGCCCTTGTGATCACAGGGCGCCACGTAGTGTGACTTCGCGACGACACAAGAACCTGGGCATAGTAGTCACCTTAGAGCGTAACTCCATCAATTGGTTCAACCATCACTCAACCCAACCATCCAGCCCAACCATCCAGCCCAACCGTCTATCAGTCC
>JBCCQO010000347.1:0-3963 GCA_039024595.1 Pseudomonadota bacterium
GTTCGGTGATGCCTCCCTGCAAAAGAGGCCGATGCAGCGAATCATTACGCCCTTGGCGAGCATGGGAGCCGAGATCCAGTCGGCGGAGGGCGGCCGACCACCTTTAATCATTATGGGGGGGAAGCAACTAGCAGGCGTCCACTACGACCTACCGATGGCGAGCGCTCAGGTCAAATCGGCTGTGCTACTCGCCGGGTTGTTTGCCAAAGGTACTACGAGCGTATCCGAGCCGGCGCCGACGCGGGACCACACAGAGCGGATGCTGGGTGGCTTTGGCTATGAGCTCTCTACTCAAGAGGGCTTTGTCTCACTGGATGGCGGTGGACGGCTAACGGCTACCGAGATTGATGTACCTGCGGATATCTCCTCCGCGGCTTTTTTCCTTGTCGCTGCGAGTATAGCCGCGGACTCAGATGTTCTTCTTACCCACGTGGGTACTAACCCAACGCGAACCGGCGTAATTGAAATACTGCAACTGATGGGTGCTGATATATGCCTAAGCAATGAACGGTTAGTGGGCGGTGAACCGGTGGCAGATATCCGTGTGCGTTCCGCGCCGCTCCGGGGTATTGAGATCCCGTCCGCTCTCGTGCCGCTCGCCATTGACGAGTTTCCTGCGCTGTTCATAGCTGCGGCCTGTGCCTCTGGAACCACCGTGCTCCGAGGTGCGGAAGAACTTCGAGTAAAAGAAAGCGATCGAATTGCCAGTATGGCCGCTGGACTGGCTACCTTGGGTGTGAGCAACGAGGTCCTTGATGATGGCATCATCATCCAAGGCGGCCCCCTGGGAGGTGGAACAGTCGACACTTTCTTAGATCACCGAATTGCGATGGCGTTTGCCATCGCTGGCTTACGAGCAAGGGAGCCGATTCTCGTCCGAGACGCAGATCATGTGGCAACGTCGTTCCCGGGTTTTGCTTCCTTGGCTGCAGGCTTAGGTCTGCGAATTAGCGAAGCTGCAGGGTAAACGAATGATGAGCGCAGACCCCCCTGTGATAACAGTGGACGGGCCGAGCGGTGCGGGTAAGGGTACGCTCTGCTATCAGTTGGCAAAACGCCTGCAGTGGCATCTTCTTGATAGTGGCGCCCTCTATCGTGTGACTGCGCTCGCCGCGCTTGAAGCGGGGATCGATCTCTCGGTTGCTGATGCCGGCGCCAAGGTCCCCGGTGAACCTGGTGCAGCTATAAACGATGGCTCGGCAAATGCAGTTTCCGAGGCGATCGCCGCCATAGCCCGCAATCTCGCTGTGAGCTTCGTTCCGTCGGCAAATGGGGTCACCCGGGTAATGCTCTCTAACTCGGATGTAAGCACTAGGATTCGTTTAGACGACTGCAGCGAATTAGCCTCAAAAGTCGCCGCCATGAAAGCAGTGCGGGTGGCGCTACTAGAACGGCAAAAGCAGATGGCTAAGGCTCCTGGTTTGGTGGCGGATGGCCGAGACATGGGGACGGTTGTATTTCCTAACGCGCCACTCAAATTTTTTCTAACGGCGTCCAGTCAAGCACGAGCGGAGCGTCGGCGAGATCAGTTGCTGGCCCAAGGACAAAGTGTTACCCTCGCGCGCCTTCTCGAGGCCATCGAGGAGAGAGACGCGCGCGACAAAAGCCGTGTTGAGTCTCCGTTAGTCCCTGCTGCTGACGCGATCGTCGTTGACAGTACGGAACTTTCCGCTGAACAAGTGCTTGTTAGAGCGCTGCAAGAAGCGGAGGTTCGGAATCTCCTAACCTCCTGAATATACAGATTTTTTTCTGTTTTCTTTGCTTCTCGAAAAACAGCGAGGGCGCGGTTTCGCGCCCGCTCCGCTGAGTTCACATCACGGTGAACTTGCGGCGCGACGGTGGTGAGATGGCTGCGAGACAGGTGGTAAGAAGTAGTAGGAAGTAAGACGTTATCGGTCGTATGCAATTGTTGCGAATCGATCATTGGTTTGTTGTATTTAGGTCAGGCGCACGCTAGCGCACCGAACTCTAAAGCACGGATCGGGATCAACCGCTGGATGCACGCAGGCCAGGCGCTCAAGTAACAAGTCGACACTATTTGGAAATACACGTGGTAGGTCACGTGGACTGACATCAGTCGGCATGTTACGAATTTGCTTTGATGCATCGGAGAAGTACACGAGAAGTACCGGAGAAGCGCCGGAAAAGTACCGGAAGGGCATCGAAGAAATTTCAGTCAGGCGTTTTGGATTGTGTTGTTAACTGCTGTCATGCGTAGCAAGAGCCAGCCGCTAGTGCGACTGATTTTATTTTAACTGGATCTGTTCAGGCTGGATGAGCAGAAAGCGTTTCTGGAGCTAGGGTCTGCATCAAACATTGCTGCATTCCCAAAATTTCGGAGAGCGCTGTACAAAATGGGTATTACTACATGAGCGAATCTTTCGCCGATTTATTTGAAGAAAGTTTAAAAACAGTCGATATGCAGCCCGGTGCCATCGTCACTGGTGTGGTTATCGATATCGACAACGAGTGGGTAACGGTTCATGCGGGCCTCAAGTCCGAAGGCGTTATTCCTCGAGCCCAGTTTATCGATGCAGCGGGTGAGTGTGCACTGAACATCGGCGACGAAGTTCAGGTAGCGCTAGAAACCGTCGAGGACGGTTTTGGAGAGACGAAACTCTCCCGAGAAAAGGCCAAGCGTGCAGAAGCGTGGAAAGAGCTAGAAGCAGCCTTTGCCGCCGAAGACGTTGTCCGCGGCATCATCAACGGTAAGGTTAAAGGCGGCTTTACGGTTGATATCAATACTATCCGCGCGTTCTTACCCGGGTCGCTGGTCGATGTTCGACCTGTTCGCGACACCGCACACCTCGAAGGCAAAGAACTCGACTTTAAGGTGATCAAGCTAGACCAAAAGCGGAACAACGTCGTCGTCTCACGGCGTGCGGTCATGGAAGAGGCGAACAGTGCAGAACGCGACGCGTTGCTGCAGAGTCTGCAGGAAGGGCAATCCATCAAGGGTGTGGTCAAGAACCTCACCGACTACGGTGCCTTTGTCGATCTCGGTGGCGTGGACGGCTTACTCCACATCACTGACATGGCCTGGAAGCGCATTAAGCATCCGTCAGAAATCGTCGAAGTTGGCCAGGAAATGGATGTTAAGGTTCTCAAGTTCGATCGGGAGCGCAACCGCGTATCCCTCGGGCTGAAGCAGCTTGGCGAAGATCCTTGGGTTGAGATTACCGGCCGTTATCCGGAAGGTAGCCGCGTAATGGCTAAGGTCACCAACCTCACCGACTATGGTTGCTTCGCTGAAATCGAAGAAGGTGTCGAAGGCTTGGTTCACGTCTCCGAGATGGATTGGACGAACAAAAATGTTCATCCATCGAAAGTCGTCCAGCTTGGTGACGAAGTTGAAGTGATGGTGCTTGATATCGATGAAGAGCGCCGTCGAATTTCGCTCGGTATCAAGCAGTGCCAACAGAACCCTTGGGATGCCTTTGCATCGGGTTACGCAAAGGGCGATCGCATTTCTGGTGTCATCAAGTCGATTACCGACTTTGGAATCTTCATTGGCCTCGAGGGCAACATCGATGGTCTGGTTCACCTGTCTGACATCAGCTGGAATGAAACGGGCGAAGAAGCGGTTCGCAGCTACAAGAAGGGTGATGAAATCGAGACGGTTATCCTCTCGATCGACCCGGAACGAGAGCGCATCTCCCTTGGTGTGAAGCAGCTGGAAGACGACCCTTTCAGCAACTACCTCGCAGTGAATGATCGCGGCAGCATCGTCACTGGTGAAGTGATTGAGGTTGATGCGAAAGTAGTGACGATCAAGCTTGCCGAAGAAGTCATCGGTACGCTCAAAGCGGCTGACATCTCTCGTGAGCGAGTCGAAGATGCCCGCACCGAGTTCAAAGTCGGTGACAGCGTCGAAGCGAAGATCACAACCGTCGATCGCAAAAATCGTTCAGCAACGCTATCGATTAAAGCGAAGGACTACGACGATGAGCAAGAGGCGGTGCA
>JBCCQO010000348.1:0-3921 GCA_039024595.1 Pseudomonadota bacterium
CGCCTTCGCCGCTGTCTCTCATTGACCCGGGGCTCGATCCGGTTACCGGCCAATCGATTTTCCTGGAAGGCCATCGGCAGAATTCTGCAATGTTTGCTGACAGCAGCGCGAGCGCCGATCTTGGTGGACTCTCCTGGTTAACTCCCGCACTGATCTACCAGCTCTTTGGGCCTTTACTGCTTATTCTGTTGGGTCACGGCGCTATTGTTCGAGAGCGGGAAGCATCCACCTTAGTGGCTCTGCAGGCTCAGGGTGTGCGCGGCTTTGATCTGGTTGCGGGAAAGGCGCTAGCACTCGCGTCGGCGATCCTGGTGTTACTTCTTCCCCTCGGAGTCAGCGCGCTTGCAGCGATCTCGATGGGCGAAAGCCTAATCGCAGCGTTTGCACTCATTGCCATCTACTTTCTCTACCTCAACATCTGGAGTCTTCTTTCCCTTCTCTTATCTGTCCTACTCCAGCGCCGCAGCTCTGTCTTAACCGGATTAACCGCCCTGTGGCTATTCAGCACCCTGCTGATGCCGGCGCTAGCGGTAAGCAATACCACCCGCGAGTTCCCGCTGGCTGGCAAGATCGAGGTGGACCTAGCGATGCTGGAAGAAGTGCGCAAGCTGGGTGACGGACACAATACGGAGGATCCGGCTTTCCAAAAGTTGCGCGCTGATCTTTTCAATCGTTACAACGTCAACAAGGTAGAGGATTTACCGGTGAACCTGCGGGGTGTTGTAGCGACGGAAGGGGAAGCCAAGCTCACGGAAGCTATGAATGAATTTGCAGATCGACGGATGGCGGATGAACTAAGGCAAGCGTCTTTGCTGAATCGCCATGGGTGGCTCACGCCGACACTCGCAGTAGCTCGGGCATCGAGATCCGTTTCCGGTACCGCTCTTGAAACGCATCAGCGCTTTTTGCGGGAGGCCGAGGCAGTGCGTTTTGACTTCGTGCAGGGGCTGAACAAGGTTCACGCCGAAGAACTTTCCTATGTCGACGACATCAATCGCAACAGTAGCGACCCGGAAGTCGAAAAACGTTCGCGGGTCGATGCCACAAACTGGCAAGTTTTGGATGACTTTCGTTTCGAAACTGCGAGCCAAGAACTTCGTATCGAAAACGCCAGCGGGTCCGTGCTCGCACTCACCTGTTGGTGCCTGCTGTTGGCTGCGGGTTCAGTCTTGTTCGGCTTCAGGTTAAAGCCATGAACGGGCCTAGCGCGATAGTAAGAGAGGCGTCGCTGCTTAGACGCGATAGAGGATTCCTGACCTGGGTGGTTGTGGTGTTGGCGTTGGCCAGTATCGCAGTGCTGTCGGGGCTGAATGAGGTCTCACATCAGCGCGCCACGCTAGAGAAGCTGCTCGCTGCGGATCGAGAAGACCGAGAAGACGCACTGGCGAAGCAGAGCGATTGGGGCAGCGCAGCCTACTATTCGTTTCACCTTACCTACGATCCACCCTCCGAGTTCGCCTTTGCGGCGCTCGGTCGCCGGGACCAAGATCCCTGGAAGCACCGCGTAAGAATGCTTGCGCTGGAAGGGCAAATCTACGAAAGAGACGTCGGCAATCCGGTGCTCGCTCTGATCGGTCGATTCGATTACGCCTTTTTTGCGGCCTTCGTTTTGCCGATCGTGCTGATTGTGCTGTTGCATGACCTTCACGCGAGCGAGCGCATCGCAGGTCGACACGGCCTGCTGGTGACGACCGCCGGGAACGCGAGCAGGCCCTGGCGAATGCGGGCAGCGCTACGAAGCGCCGCGGTTTTCTTCGCTGCGGCCTTACCATTGCTTGTTGTGAGCCTAAACAGTGGTGTGAGTCTGCTAATCAGTGGGTTTGCGCTATGCGCTCTATTTGTCTACGTCGCGTTTTGGACGGTGTTGTGTACATGGATCGCCGCGTGGGAACGACCCTCCGCTGTTTTACTCGCCAATTTGCTGGGCCTTTGGATGCTGCTGGCGGTCCTCGTTCCCGCAGCGGCAAAGGTCACGATTGATAGGCTAGCCCCTGTCCCCGCGGGCGCTGACATTACCTTGACGCAGCGAGAAGCCGTTAATGACGCTTGGGATTTGCCAAAAGCAGCAACCATGGATGCTTTTATCGAGCGCCATCCGGAGTGGGCTGAGTACACTGAGATGTCCCGCCCGTTCGAATGGAAATGGTACTACGCGTTCCAGCAGGTGGGTGACCAGACTACAGAAGCTCTGTCGGGTGCCTACCGGCAAGGTCGAATCGAACGCGACAGACTTGCCGCGCTGGTCGCTTGGCTGTCACCACCGGCTTTACTAGAGCGCGTATTCCAGCGGCTAGCCGATACGGACGTTCGTGCGTCGCTCGCCTACGAGGCCGAAGTTCGTAGCTTTCATGCTCAGCTGCGAGCGTTTTTTTACCAAAAAATGTTTCGAGAACGGCCCTACGATCAGACTGCGCTCAAGTCGCTTCCTGAATTCGCCCCGTCTGGAGTAGCGCCATGAGATTTAGAGCGAACACCCCAGCTAGGCTTTTGTGGCTAAGCTTACTTTTGCTGCTGGCATTAGAAGCACAAGCCTTAGAAATCGGCGGCGAACTGATGCCTGCGGGACAGCGCACGGACATTCGCATCGATATACCTGCTGGGCCGAGCGATCCCCGCACTTTTATACCCCTATCTGTCCTAAGAGGTAGCGAGCCAGGTCCGACGCTGCTGATCATCGCAGGCGTGCACGGCTATGAATTTGCGTCAATTCTCGCGGCAGAACGGCTTGCGGAGGAAATCCAGCCCGAGAATTTGACAGGATCACTCGTTCTCGTGCGGGTCGCTCATATACCGGCGTTTGAAGATCGGAGTCCTTTTGTAAATCCCTATGATCGCAAGAACTTAAATCGATCTTTTCCGGGTAAGCCCGATGGCACGCAGGCGGAGAGAATCGCCTATGCGTTATCAACGGAAGTGATCGCTAAAGCGGATTTCGTTGCCGATGTGCACAGCGGTGATGGTGCCGAATGGCTAGATGCGTTTGTCGGTGTTTATGGGGGCCCGCTCTCCCACAAGTACGAGCAAGCGCTTGCTTTTGCAAAGGCCATGCAATTTCCGAATATCGTTCGCTACCAGATGATGACGCAGGAACAAGTCGACACGAGGCGCTCGCTAAACCGGCAGGCGGTCGCGGCGGGTCTACCCACCGTGCTCATTGAGATTGGGCAAAACGGAAGTCGCGATCCGGCCCACGTCGAAGCTATCGTATCCGGGATAAAGAATGCGATGCGGGGTCTCGCATTGCTCAAAGGGGAGGTTAAGGATGCCCAGGATGAACCGCGTTACTTCGACGGGGGGCAATCCGTACGAGTAATGCATAGCGGTGTTTGGTATCCGCGAGCGACTCGTGGCCGCTTCGTGAAAGAAGGTGAAGTACTTGGGGAAATTCACGACTACACCGGGAAACTTGTAGAGACGGTTCGCTCGCCCATTGCTGGCTACGGTCTTTATGGCCCCGCCGGTCCGCCTATTCGAAAAGGGGACAGCGCGATGTCAATCGCCGTACCGATTGATCAGCTTGATTAAATCGGCCACTAGTCACGGAGGTCTTAAAGCAGCTAACGGTACAAGTAACTGTACTGGTAACTGGGCAAGCAACTAGGAGTGCTAGTTCTGGTTGAACCAACTTCCCATCAGTCCGGCAGTCTCTATGTTGAGTTGACCAGCAAGACCAGCGGCACGGTGAACCGAGATTTCTCGGAATACGGGCGACATAAACATTTCTAACATCTTCGCTCGAGAGGGGTAGTACGCAAGCGCGATAGAGTCCCAAGGCTCCTCAACGTCGCCCAGCATGATGTTTGATACGGCCCCTGAGAACCCTAGGTAGGCGCCGTAGTCACCCATGAGCTCCAGCACGGCGGCACCGTAAATCGCGTAGGCTTCCGCGCCCGACAAGCTGGTTTCACGACCATCTTCATA
>JBCCQO010000349.1:0-3888 GCA_039024595.1 Pseudomonadota bacterium
CAACAACCCCAGCTAACACTTACGCACGGAAGTAGACTGTGAACACGTCGAACACAAGCTTGTTGCAAGAAATCTTGCGCTCAGGACAGCCTCTCGACACGACCGACCTGCCAGAATTTATTCCTGCAGACGGTCCTTTTGACGATGAACAGAGGACCTTTTTAAACGGCTTGTTTGCCGGTATTTATGCAATATCCAAGAACGGTGGAGGCGCCGAAGAAGAAGTAGCCCAGACACCATTGAAGGTTTATTTTGGATCGCAAACAGGTACCGCCGAATCGTTGTCGAAGGATTTGCGCAAGTTCTCCGCTACTCAGGGATTCGATGCGGAAATCGCGGAACTTGACTCAATAGCACCTGCCGACCTTGCTTCTCTCAACCACGTGCTCATCGTCGCCGCCACCTATGGGGAAGGTGAACCCACAGATAACGCTCAGACCTTTTACGCCGGGCTTATGAGCGATGATGCACCAAGTCTGCCGGCGACCCTCAACTTCAGCGTTTGCGGTTTGGGTGATAGCAGCTATCCGCACTTCAATAAGGTGTCTCGCGATCTAGACGCACGGCTCGCGGAGCTGGGCGCAACTCGCGCAGCGCCGCTCATCACCTGCGACGTGGACTACGATGCGGACTACGAGACTTGGCGTGGAGAAGTATTTAAAGCACCGCTGTTCGCCGAAGCGGCAGGCGCGGCGGGAGCTTCAGCAAGCATTGTCGAAGAAAGCGTGCCTGCTTTCGATAAAAACCACCCTTTTTTAGGGACGCTGATGCGTTGCGAATGCTTGAACGGTTCCGACTCGGCAAAAACCGTCAATCATGTGGAGATCGGTTTGGCCGGGGGCGGTGAAGACCTCGACTATCAGGTTGGAGATGCGCTGGGCATCTGGCCGCTGAACGATATAGAAGAAGTTGAAGGAATACTGGGTGCCGCTCAGTTGACAGGTCAAGAAGTGGTAGCCCTCAAAGCAGGGCCAACCACAGTCAAACAAGCACTATTCCGATCGCTGGATCTTATGACCGTTAGCCCAAAGACGGCCGAACTTTGGAACGTAGAAGTCGACCAGGATACGCATCTCATTGATGTTCTGAGTCGTCAGGAAGGAGGCATGGAGGCGCAGACACTTGTTGATGGCTTACGCTCTCTCCAACCCCGGCTTTATTCGATTTCATCAAGCCCAAAGAAACACCCTGGAGAAGTGCACCTTACTGTCAGTGAGGTTCACTATGAGCTCAATGGAACGGCGCGCAAAGGCGTGGCGTCTACCTTTCTGGGATCGCGCCTCAACGGTGGTGGAGCCTTGGGGGTCTACGTGCATAAATCGGCCCACTTCTACATTCCCGAAAATGACGAAACACCTCTCATTATGATCGGCCCGGGCACGGGAATCGCGCCCTTTCGTGCCTTTTTAGAGGAACGAGAAGCCCGCCAAGCGAGCGGTGACAACTGGCTCTTCTTCGGTGATCAGCACGAAGCATGTGATTATTTGTATGCGGATCAACTGCGCGGATGGACCGAGTCGGGACTGCTCAACAAACTGAGCTTAGCGTGGTCACGAGACGGCGCCGAGAAGGTCTATGTTCAGCATCTTATTGAGAAAGACGGCGCTGAATTCTTTAGCTGGTTGGAGCGCGGAGCCGCGATCTATATTTGCGGTGATGCGACCCGCATGGCCTCAGATGTCGAAACGGCTTTGTTGAGCGTTATTTCCAAGTACGGTGATCGAGATGAGCAAGGCGCGCTGGATTATCTTGAGCTTCTAAAGAAAGAGCATCGTTACCAGCGGGACGTTTACTAATTTCCTTTTCAAAACGCGGTAAATGCGCAGCCACCATAGTCAGACAGCAGCCATCGCTTTTTAGGCACAATAGGCGACGCGCGGAAATGGCTTTTCACTCATCGGTATGTTGTGTAGGCGCTTACATTAGGAGCTACGAGCATAGGCTTATAGAAGAGGCCTGCGAACGAAGACTAGTATCACCCCCAAGGCCATCAAGTAGATCGATGCAGGTGTAGGCACCTCTTCGACAGGAATCAATGCGGGCGTAATGGTAAATACTAAATCCGTATAGTCTCGATCACTGCTGATAGCAGCCACATCCTCAAAGGCAAAAAGCGTTAGGTCAGACGCAAGCTCGGGAGTTTCGGAGAACGCCAACAGTTGATCGTCTCCCGATCCATCCATATCGATGTCGGGGTTTCCCCGAGAGTCGGAAAAAAGAAAGTTACCAAAGTTCTCGGTGGAAGTTCCGACGTCGCCTTTAGGCTGCAAGATAAACCCTAGCTCACTGCCCGCGCTGAGGTCATTCGACGCCGAACCGCCGGTGCTCGAACCCGAGACGGAAAACGTCCGAACGTCATCGATACCTGGACTACTATCATCGTCATCAAAAATGAGTACGCTGTTTTCGATGGCTGTTTGCCGCCATTGCGCTGAACCCGGAGCGCCCACCGCATCATCGAGAAGAAAGTAGAAGAACTTAAAGAGAAATAAGCCCGTGTCTTCTACTAAGGTAAATTGAAGACTGCTTGTATTCTGCGGTACTAAAAAACTGCTCGCCGCAGTCTCAAAGCCGGGATTGTTCAGATTGATGTCTGGACGCTGGAGCAGTTCGTCAATGGTTCCAGGCAACGAAGGATCCGAATCCGTCAGACTCGAACGATCTCCAACAAAAAACGGCAAACTGCCGGGTGTCGATTCATCGGACAAGTCAGCACGGAAGTGAAGTACGGGGCCGGCAAATACGTTACTCATACCGAGCGTCAATACAAGCGCCGGTAAAACAACGCGCAACCGGCTTAGAGTTGGTGTCCGAATACTCATATAAACAACTCCGAAATCGTCTCTCTCGTAATACCCGCTAATCCAGGCACGGTGGTGCGAACGCTAAGGCACTCTTCAGGACAACCTTCAGGGCACTCTCCAAGACAGTCCCCAATGCGGACCGGAAGTACATTAAGGCCTGTTATCGCCATCACCCCTTTGCTGTTGGCACTGGCATCGAATCCGCAGATCCGAAACGCAAACAGCCGGTAAATAAAAGCTCCTGAGTGACAAACCCAGCACAGAGAATGATCATTTTTTGACCAATTTTCCTGGACTCATACATTCAGATTTAATTTCTATATTTGTAATAAATTCATGATGCTACGCTATATATCAGATAGAAAATCTAGGTAAAGAAAAGATTTCACCACAAATACAAGAAAGAAAGTAAATCGGGGCTCGGGGCGTACGAAACTGTCTTCGGGCACCGAGACCCGTTGATTGTTTTGAAGGCAATTCGGAGGAGTTCGACAGGAAAGTCAAAACCGGGCTTGCAAAGGATCCCGGCCGAGTCGCAGTTTGCTACAGGCAGTTGGCGATGAGCAGTAGGTTATAGGCAGTTATATATAGACAGGCAGTTATATGTAGACAGTCAGTTATAGGCAGTTAGCCGGAGACAGTGTGCTACTACAGTACTCAGCGAGTGGTGTTATTGGTCAACTAGCGTGACTGGTTGGATCAGCAATTAGCGGAGGACGCAACGGTCGCAATCCTGCACGACACTATTTGCTTCGCTGACGCAGGATCGTATTCACCAAAAATGAACCCGCTAAGCCGAGGGCGAGAATCAACACGGATGCCAGTGCCCTAAACGGTGTCTCCGGCTGCCATAGCTCCTGCGTTTCGAGCTGATACAAAACAAACAGGGCACAGAGCCAGGGAACGCTCGATAAGAGAGCTCGCGCAAAGTTCTTGGACATAAATAGCTCCGAACTAGAAGCCGACAGAAGGCATCTTGTCAGCGAAAGACAGTAGCTTGCTTCAATGGTTGCATGTCTCCTAGCGTATAAGCATCTTCGTACGGCCACTCAACCTCGTCCGCCCCTGGAATGCAGCTATCCGA
>JBCCQO010000350.1:0-3871 GCA_039024595.1 Pseudomonadota bacterium
CGCCTTTTCCGCCGCTAACATTTCGGCGTAGGCTCCAAGGCGCGCGGGAGTCAGACGCTCTCCTATATCTTTACAGCGCGTCTCGGCCAGCTCGCGCCAGTGCGACGAAATCGGGGCAGAAGGTTTTGCGGTCGCCACGATACAAACCTCACTCTGAAAGCTAAATACCGGTCCGTTACATTAGAACTGTGAATCTTGAGCCAGGACTTAGAAAGCAAACTGCCCGGCTCCAACGCCTCTATACGTTACCCGCTTTCGCGCAGCTCGGCCAGTCCACGGCGCGGTTACAGCTACCTCAAGACTTGCGCGCCCATCAAGATTCAGAAGACTTTAGAACGAACATAACTTCGTTTCTGCGCATAAATGGAACGGTGAACGGTGCGTCGTAGTAGGCGAGGATTGGCTCGCCAACGGTATGCAGGGACTGCTCCTGAACCAGTTCCTCAAGATCACTGAGATGAGAGTAGAAATTACTGTCACTGTGGCGCCCCGAAAATCGCAATACCACCGCACGATAGGGTTCTGTCTCGTAAATCCGAATCCTTTCATCGAGTGGGGTCGGCAAGGTCTGAAGCGTATATTCAGCTGGCATCATAAAGCTCACGCGCCAACTGTCGGCACCATCGGAACGCTGAGTAACCGGTGCGGTCATCGCAATCTTCTGGGACTCTCCCGTCGTGTTAGTCAATGAATTGCCTTCTCCCGCTTCTCCCTGACGAACCGATGCCTCGACAATGGTTTGAGTCACCGGGACCGTCATCGCTACCTCATCTTGCGAAGTGTTTTTGCCAAAAATGAAGCCCGCAAGGATCCGAAAAGCCTTCCCCGAAGCAGTGCCTCGATCACCGGCAACCACGACCTCCGCCAATAGCATCGGCTGATAGTGCCTAATCTCTGCGCTAGCGCTTAGCTTACTTTCTACGCTGTAGCGTGGAGCTTCGTAGTCGGCCATAGCGGAGTTACTCATCATTAAAGCGCAGCAAGCTAATAGCGCTGGCGGAAACATCGACCACCAAATTTTGGTTGTCTCACGATCCCTGGGCATAACTCTGATCATCGCGTACGGTCTCGCACTAGTGGTGTTTTAATTACGAAGACGTAAGCAAGGTAGATTTAGCCGACCCAGCACAGGAGGATGACAGGCAAAGCAGAATTGCAGGACCATACCGCCCGCCGCAACTGATTTGATGAGGCCCTAAGGTGAATAAAAAGAACGACACGCTTTCGAAACGCAGACCGCTCCGCTTTTGGGGGTGGGGTTATGCAGATGAGCATCTGGATACAGAAGAGGAATCAATCGTCGATTTTATGGCAAGCACGCTGCTACCAACCGGTGGCTCTGTATTTGTTCAAGAGCCCGTCGAATCCGAGTATGAGCTTCCACCTCCTCGGATCACCGCACCTTCGCACCTCCAGTCCATCTGCTCAAGTCATCGCTACGACCGCTTGGTGCACTGTTACGGCAAGTCCTTTCCCGACTTGGCGAGAATGTTCATGAGAT
Organism: Pseudomonadota bacterium; assembly: GCA_039024595.1. Classification (GTDB taxonomy): domain Bacteria; phylum Pseudomonadota; class Gammaproteobacteria; order Pseudomonadales; family Halieaceae; genus Congregibacter. The sequence goes on from JBCCQO010000350.1 coordinate 1,502, forward strand.
CGGTGCCCAATGCGCCGGATCTCGTTGCTTTTCCCAAGAGCGAAGAGCAAGTTTGCGAATTGCTTCGCTTCGCGGAAGACAACAACATTGCTGTGATTCCCTATGGTGGAGGGACCAGTGTTTGTGGAGGCGTTGAAGCTGCTGTTGGTGAAGGTTATGCGGGGACGATTTGCATCGATATGCAAGGCTTCAATCAGGTGCTGGACGTCGATGAGGTCAGTCGCAGCGCAAAAATTCAAGCGGGAATGCTGGGACCCAACATTGATGACGCGCTAAAAGCCTACGATCTGACGCTTCGCCATTTTCCCCAGAGCTACCAGTTCTCTACGCTAGGTGGATGGATCGCTACGCGAGCGGGGGGCCACTTCGCGACACTCTATACACACATCGACGATCTCGTTGAGTCTGTGCGAATCGTAACGCCACGGGGGGCGATGGAGACGCGGAGGTTGCCAGGGTCTGGCGCGGGACCCTCTCCCGATCGTATGTTGATCGGTTCGGAAGGTATTTACGGCCTCATTACAGAGGCATCGGTGCGACTGCAAAATCGCCCGCGCTGGAAAGGAACCGCTTCTGTCTTTTTCGATACCTTTGAAGACGCTTCCGAGGGAGTACGCGCTGTCTCCCAGTCGGGCTTATATCCAACCAATTGCAGACTTCTCGATGCAGACGAAGCCCTTCTTAATCGCGTCTCTGGGGCGGGAAAGGCGATTCTAGTGCTGGGCTTTGAGTCTGCCGATCATCCGGTCAACCCTGCGATGGAGCGCGCACTAGACATCGTGCGTAGCCACGGCGGGGAAATCAGAGAAGAAGACATTGAGTACCAAGACCACAAGAGTGGTACTCGCACCGCAAGCAGCGAGGAAGCGGCAACCTGGAAACATGCTTTTATTCGCATACCGTATTACAAGAACCGATTCATACAGCACGGACTGATTGCGGACACCTTTGAAACGGCGATCACCTGGGAGCGGCTGCCCGAGTTCTACGCAGGGCTAAAGCAGGAAATGGTGGCGGCGATCGAGGAAATTAGCGGGCACAAGGGCTTCGTATCCTGCCGTTTTACCCATGTGTATCCGGATGGACCCTGCGTGTACATCACCTTTATCGCCGTCGGAAGTACGAGAGGCGATATGCAGGAAGTGCTCGATACTTGGTGCCAAGTAAAAGCTCTAGCCAATAGGAGCGTCATCGAACGGGGAGGAACGATCACTCATCATCACGCCGTGGGAAGAGATCATCGAAACGGTTACGAACAACAAATGCCGGAGCTCTATTTGGCCACCCTTGAATCAGCCAAAGCCACCGTTGACCCAAAGGGCATTATGAATCCCGGGGTCCTCATCGATCCCAAAGATCGAACCGTCGGAGTGACCGGTGCTTTGAAGGAATATGTTTGATTGGGAGCGTGTTGCCTTAGTCGATCTCTCCATTGGGTAAAGCGGGGCTTGCCAGGGCGCTCTTGCGAAAAGCGCTGGGCGTCTGACCGGTAGCTTGTTTGAACGCACGATTGAACGTGGCAATTGAGCCATAGCCTAAATCGAGCGCTATCAGCGTCACCTGACGCCTCACTTGGTGCGGGTCTCCCAAAATTCTTTGTGCTTCCGCGACCCGGTAGCTGTTTAAGTAGGCATTGAAGTTCTTGAAACCCAGTTGCTGATTGATCAAACGACGTAGTCGGTATTCGGGTAAACCTATCTTATTGGCGAGCGTGCTAATGGTCAGTCCTTCCTCCCGGTAAGTTCCCTCTTCCATCAGCTCCTCGAGTCGCACCAATAATTTGCTAGGAATCTCAGCTCCATCAGCGTCGACCGCCATGCTTGGGTCGAGCAGCTTCTCGGATTGGAACATGTTCTGCGCGCTGCTATCGAGTACAAAGAAACTGAAGCCGAAACTCAGCGTGAATAAGACGGCAGCATGGAGAAGCGATAAGTATTGAGGAATTGTCGTCCCGGCGAGAATGATTTCTACCACCGCGATAATTAAACCAGTTACTCCGACAAGTACTGCGAAGGTGAGTCGGAACTTCCGCCGCGGCTCTACCAGATCAATCCGATAGTTGATCAGGGCAAGCGCAATGGCGTGCAACATCATGGCGATCACGACGCACTGCTGTGCGAACTCATCATAGCGGACACTGACCAGCGTTAAATCGGAGCGGCGCAGCGCATAGAACACGAGCAGGATGAGCGCCGGAGCGAAACGCAGAGGGTTCCAGCGGAAGCTATCGTCGAATAATGCGGAGGCGAACCACCAAAAAAACACGGAGTTGAGAGCCCCGACGATGGCGAGTATCGATAGGAGTCGAGCATCTATAAGTTCGTTAACCGACGCACTCAAAATCGTATATACGCAGGTGGCGAAGGCAAA
>JBCCQO010000351.1:0-3870 GCA_039024595.1 Pseudomonadota bacterium
CAGGGTGGCATACGCTTCGTGCGGATCACTTCTCGCATCATTGGCGCGAACCCCTGCACCATGCGGTAGTCACTCATTGCCCAGGGCGCGATGCCGCCCTCCGTATGGCAATGCACACAGTTTTGCGCCAGGATCGGCGCAACATCGTGCACGTAACTTATGGCCGCATCGGCTACAGCGTCGGGAAAATTAATTAAACACCCAGGGGCGTTAACTTTACGAAATTCGGGCTTTTCACCCTCGATAAGCAAATCAAGCGTTTCTCGCACGTAGCGTTCGCTCGCATTCGCCTTTTGCCGCTCATAATCCACTCGGTTGTTCAATGCTCCGCGATACACAATCGACCAGTCCCGCGGGTCGAGGACCAAAACTTCCGCCGTCCGCGTTAAGCTGAGGGAGCGGCCAACAAGCTGCGCGCTGTCGTGGAGAATCGGTATATCGATATCCCACTCCTGTGCCTCTCTTTGGATACTGTCGCGATCGTCCTGTAAGTTCGAATTGAGCATAAAGACTTGCACGCCTTGCTCAGCATAATCATCGCGAAGCGCTCGATAGTCGGCCAGGGTGGAACGGACAATCTGACACCCATTGCCTTGGATAACGAGCACTACCGCTTTCATATCGCGGTAGTAGTGCAGCTCCTGTGCATCGCCGAAGTGATCGATTAGCGTAAAGTTATCGACGGTCATCGCATCGGTCGACGCGATCGCATTTAGCGGCGCAATCATAAACAAAACTGCCAGTAAAAGTCGCTTCCCTAGACCTTGAATCGGGAGACAGCGCCCTTGGCCAAACTGGGAGCTTGACGGGCAACTCTGACGCACAGCATTTAGCCCTTTACTCGCACGATAGTGATTTTTTAAAGCAGTTTCGCGATTTTTAAGCGAAGATGTCTCTCGCTTCCGCAGTTGTCTGTGCGTGTGTCTTTCTAGTTGGCTGCGCAGTTTCGTAAGCACTTGCTTCATTATTCGGGCTTTCCTAATGTAGGCACTGTAGGAGCGCCCTTAGTTTTTCCACGTGACGGTTAGAAAGTCTAACAAATCGCTCCGTGCACGCTCGCCAAAGACTCAAAATTCCTAACAATTATTGAAAACCATGGCAAAACTGTACTTCAGACACGGCACGATGAGCAGCGGCAAGACCTTGAATCTGCTCGCGGTCGCTCACAACTACGAGCAGAAGGGTGAACGGGTGATTGTGATTCGCCCTCGCCTGGATCGACGTTTTGGCGCCGGGGCAGTAGCCAGTCGGGTTGGACTGAGCCGCGAGGCAGACGTACTGGTTACCGATGATTCAAAGCTTGAGCATGCAAGCTTTCGCGGGGCCGCTTGCGTGTTGGTAGATGAGGCGCAATTCCTCTCACCAGCGGTAGTCGACCAACTTCGGGAGCTTACCTGGGACGAAGACATTCCGGTGATTTGCTACGGCTTGAGAACGGACTTTCAAACTAAGGCGTTTCCTGGATCCCTGCGCTTATTAGAAGTAGCCGACGCGATTGAAGAAACAAAGACCGTCTGCCATTTTTGTAACAGCAAGGCGATTTTCAACCTGCGCATCTCCGACGAAGGCGCGGTCACAGACGGGCCACAAATAGAACTGGGTGCCGATGAACGCTACCGCCCGGTCTGTGGCTTTTGTTACCGGGAAAAGACAAACGCCGGCTAAACGTACTTAGGCCGCTAAACGGCGTCGTTTGAAGTCTTTCAGTATTTCTCGTGCCGCATTGTGGCCGGGGTAGCCGGTAACTCCGCCCCCAGGATGGGCACCGGACCCACAGAGATAGAGATTGGCTAAAGGCATGCGGTAATCCGCGTACTCGGCCACCGGGCGCATCGCAAAGAGCTGATCCATGTGCAGACAACCGTGGAAGATATCTCCACCAAGTAGGCCGTACTCCCGCTCTAGATCCAAGGGCGACAGGGCCACCTGTCCAACAATTCGCTCGCGTATGTCCGGGGCATGAACGGCGACCGTGTCGATGATGGTCTCTACGACCTCCGTTTTTACTTCGTCCCAAGAGCGACCGTCTGGTAAGTACGGATTAAAGTGTTGGCAAAACAGACTCATCACATGTTTGCCGGGAGGAGCGAGCGAGTGGTCATAGAGACTGGGTATGAACATTTCGATAACCGGTTTTCGTGCCCAGCCGAGTCTGACGGCGTCTTGGTAGGCCTGCTCAACATAGTCCTGTGACGCGGCTATCATCGTGGAGCCACGAAGCATCGCCTCCCGATCTGGGTCGGATCCCAAACAACTAAACGCCGGCAATCCATCCAGCGCCAAGTTCATGCGGAAGGTACCGGAGCAGCAGCGAAAGTTATCGATTTGCCGAGCGAAATCTGGATTCAGATGCTCCCTCCCAATCAAGCGCTGAAACAACAACTTTGGGTTCACGTTCGCCGCTATTGCTTTAGCTCTGATTAATCGTCCGTCCTCCAACCTCACCGATCGAGCAACGCCATCCTCTATTACGACTTCCGCCACCGGTGCGTCTATCTCTATGTCGCAGCCATGGGCTTGCGCCGAACGCGCCATCGCCTGCGTTATCGCGCCCATGCCGCCGATCGCATGCCCCCAATCTCCGGGTACGCCATTCACTTCGCCAAATGCATGGTGCAAAAGCACGTAAGCGGAGCCGGGCGCATAGACTGATTGCATATTGCCGACCGATGCGGTGTAGCACGATTCACCCAGCAGCAATGGGTGCGCGAACCAGGCTGCCAGATAGTCCGCGATACTCATCGTGAACAACTTCACGGCCTCACGCTGCAGCTTTGGTGACAGCTTGCGTAAACGGTTTGCGAGCTTGCCCGCACGGAACAGATCGAGCAGATCTCCGCCTACGTTCGGCGGCGTATCTAGGACGACGTCGCGCAAAACGTCTGCGACCGCATCGAGGACTTCGTAAAACTCATGATAGCGTTCCGCGTCTCCCGGGTGGGTCTCCGCAATCTTTGCAAGGTAGGCGGCTTCGTCTTCATGCTTGTTCAGGAACGCCCCGCCCTCTCCCAGGATGAGCGACGCGGTCGCACGATCGGTGATCTGCAAGCCAAATTTGCCGAGTTCCAGGTCTTTGATGACTTTCGGACTGAGGAGGCTAACTGTGTAGGAACACATAGAGTTTCGAAAGCCAGGATGAAACTCTTCAGTGACCGCCGCCCCGCCCACGATCGACCGCCGCTCCAGCACCTTCACCCGCAAGCCGGCGCGACTTAGGTAGCCAGCAGCCGTCAGACCATTATGACCGCCGCCTACGACAACGACGTCGTAGGATTCACTGGGGTGTTCAGCTAGTCCCATGCCTGATTCTCCGGCGGATCGGGTGGAAGTCGAGTATCAAAGTCAAAGCGAACGAATGTTTGCGGGCGTTTAGGGCACTAAGATGGCCACCAAAACTGCTGCCCCCTTGCATTAGGTCTTCGAAATCGTGCCAAGGAACAACACTCTAAAGCGGCCCGTCAAAAACCCGCGACCCCAGAAGGCCATCCGGGGCTATCGCCCACTGTTTGGCCATGTGTCGACACCCACTGAATCGCCTCCTCCATAATTGAGAGGCCCTCCAAAAGTACGTCTTTATCCATCACGAGAGACGGATAAAGCCGAATGGTGCTTTCCCGGTCACTAATAGCCCAGACGCCGTTATCGAGCATGCGGCTGCGGACCGCACGAGAGGTCCACCAGCGCTCCTCGTGATCTTCGCTGGCAAAGAAGTCGACACCAATGAGTAAGCCACTAGTGCGAACCTGCTTGACGATTGCATAACGCGAGGACCATTCGGACATATAAGCAGAAGCGATTTCTCCGAGCGCCGTCGCCTGAGCAAGCACTCCATCTCGTTCGTAAATTTCAAGAGTTTTCAGACCGGCAGCA
>JBCCQO010000352.1:0-3862 GCA_039024595.1 Pseudomonadota bacterium
ATCACGCGTCGTATCTCCATCGGAATGGCGACGCTGAGTTCTGTAGAACAGCACCCGCATTTCTCCGCCATCGACAGTGAAAGCTTCCGAGTCATTGGGAGTACCGAGTTCCCTGACCACCTGGGAGCGTGCTGTGCCGATGTCTAACTCACTGATCGCTTCGCGATTGTCTCGCTGTGTTTCTCGCCAATCATCACTGCTGACGCGCTCACCATCAATATAGATGCAACCACTAGCAAAAAGCGTGATGAGCACAACGGTGAGGAATTTCATTAAAGCGTTCACGGGGTTCTCCTGGATGTTGAGTTAGCGACGACACTGCGCAGAGAATATTTAATCATCCACCAACGACTAGCAACAATCCTGGCAGCGCCTTACCGCAGCAATAGAGCACTTCATCGATACGCGCATTCAATAGCGCCGGTAACCGAGGACAAGACTATGTTTTACACAGGATCGCAACGTAAAACGCAATACACTGCTCGATCTGATCACGTATTCCCTACCGGACCGCCAAGGCAATAAGATGAGCGACAAATAATTCTAGTCGGTGGGAGAGTCACGTGAACAATTGGTTAAGCGCCGGAAACACAGCGGTCGTTACAGGCGGAGCAAGCGGATTGGGGCTCGAAAGCGCCCGCCGCTACGCCGCCACAGGCATGAACATAGCGATCGCCGATCGAAATGCTGAAGACCTAGCTGCCGCATCAGAAGAATTAGCCGAGTTGGCGGGAGATGCAAGCCGCGTTCTGGCAGCGCAATGTGATGTCACAAGCAAAGCAGAAGTTGACTCGTTTTGTGAACAAGTATTCGAACGCTTCGGAAAAGTGCACTGCCTGATGAACAACGCAGGGCGAGGGTTCCCGGTCGGTGCGCCTTGGGAAAACAACGCAGAACTTGAGCAGACACTCGCGGTAAACCTGTGGGGAATCGTTTACGGATGCCAATCTTTCATTCCCAAAATGCTGGCGCTTGGGGAACCAGGGGTAATCATCAATACGGGATCCAAACAGGGCATCACTCGCCCCCCTGGTAACTTTGCCTACAATCTCTCCAAGGTCGGAGTGCTGGCCTATACGGAAAGTGTCGCCCATGCGCTGAGAAGCATTGAAAACTGCGCTCTCACAGCGCACCTGCTGGTCCCGGGATTTGTCTACACACCGATGGTGTCACGGTTCATCCCGGAAAAGCCGCCTTTTTCCTGGACTGCCAAAGAGACGATCGATTTCATGCTGCCTCGCGTGCAGGCGGGCGACTTTTATGTACTGTGCCCCGACAACGAATCCCCCCGCGAACTTGACGAGCTGCGTATTCAGTGGGGTGCAGACGATCTGATTCAAAACCGCCCCGCGCTTTCTCGCTGGCATCCGGAGTACGAGGCTGCCTACAAGGAATTTACAGCGAGGAGTGGTACCTAAAGTCATAGCACATGCTCAGCGGCCGTCGCCGAGTGACAGTCACTAGAGGGAGGATATTCGCCAATGACTGCGCAGCAAATTAAGACTACACCTGATCCATTCGAGACCTACTTAATCTCGCAGGCCTTCAGCGTAGGCGATCTAGTGATTACCTCCGGGCAGGCGGCGATCACCTTAGACGGCGAGCTCGTCGGCGCAGGTGATTTCGACGCGCAAGCGGAACAGGTGTTTCGAAACTTGTCGGCCGTTTTGGAAGCTGCGGGTTCAAGCCTAGACAAGGTCATAAAAGTAACGATCTACCTTACCGACATGGCAAACTTTCCAAAGATTGTCGCGCTTCGCGAGAGGTTTTTCTCGGTGCCGTATCCCGCAGACACCATTGTAGAAGTACAGGCGCTTGCCCTCGCGGAGCTAGAGATCGAAATTGAGGCGACCGCCATTATTAGCGGAGAAAAACACGCCGCCTAGGGTCACGTAAGCGGGCCAAGGTTTTTTCGCACTAACAAAGCCACACGCCGGTTGCGCTACACTCTGCGCTCAGCGACACCCGTTTAGGAGCATTCGAGCTGTCAATGACCGCTTTCTGTTTTTCTGATGAGGCACTCAACGACCGCAACGAAGTTGCGGATCGTGCCATGTTGGATGCGCGCATTCGTGAGTTTTTCCCACGGGAGCCCGTTCCCAAGGCTGACATTCGCCAAGCCAGATCTGCTCGCGACACGCACCTTTGCTGCGGTATACCGGAGGTAACGGCTGAGCAGTTTCAGGCGGAAGTTTTGGGCAACGCACTTGCTAAACATGGTGCGCTCATTGTTCGAGACTTTTTTCCTAAACCTTCTTCCTCCGCTCTAGTAAAAGCCATTGATCGAGTTCTAGAAGCCTGCGGGACTCACGGTTCAAGTGGGAATAGCGGTAATGAAACGGTTTACTGCAACCCACCAGAGGTTCTACGAGAAGCCCTTCCAGGGAAGCAACTCGGCAATGCGCGAGCTTTCCAAAAGGCCTCCGGCGCGGCCATGTGTGTTGAATCACCCGCGATCGCCGAGTCGCTGCTTGAGAGCTTTGAGACGCTTGGATTGAAAGCAATTCTAGCGGACTACCTGCAGGAGCCTCCCTGTGTATCGGTGCGCAAGTGGATGCTTCGACGCTCGCGCCTTCCAGTTTCCGAGTCCGGTTGGCATCAGGATGGGGCTTTTATGGGTACCGACATAAAAAGCGTGAACTTATGGCTTCCGCTCAGTCATTGCGGTGGCGCGAGTGGAGCTCCAGGTATGGATATGCTTCCAGCCCGTCTCGATAAGATTGTTTCAGCCGAGGGTGCTGTATTCGATTGGTCCGTGAGTCAAAAACAGGTTGCCGGTGCGACCAGAAACGAAGGATCAAGCGGACCCGTTAGCCCGGAGTTTTTCCCCGGTGACGCGCTTTTTTTTGATCACTTCTTTCTCCACAGAACGCAGTTTCGACCGCATTTTGAACGGCTTCGCTATGCGGTAGAAACATGGTTCTTTGGAAGCGAAGCGTTCCCAAAAAATCAGGTGCCTCTGGCCTGGTGAGGCGTGCTCTCCTTGTAATGCCCTGCGCTGCGCCGAATAAGTCGGCTCGAGGAGAAAACAAACTCCATTGCTACTGAAGCTGCGAAACAACCTTCTCGATCAAAGCTAAAATCTGCTTCTGTTCCTTGCTGTTTAAGCACGCCAGCATCGACCTCATATTAGCGAGGTCTTGACGCAAGATCGCCGCAACGAGTTCTTCGCCCTCCTCGGTGAGCGCGTGCGCTTTTGCTCGCGCGCTTTCTGGGTGAGTAGCTCTCTCTATTAGCCCTGCTCGCACCAGCCTATCCATCACCGCCTGCAAGGTCGTCGGCGCGACACCAAGGTATCGCGCGACATCTGCAGCTTTCGCACCCGAATTTTCCGCGAGGTAGCGAAGGGTCTGAAAGTCGAGAGGGTTGTAGCGCATTCGACCCTCCGCGGCTGGGAACCGCTGCTCGTTTACCGTAAATAGCTGCAACAGCGAATTGATGCTCCTGAGAAGCCGCCACTCTTGTGAATCGGTCATTGGCGAGATTTTCCTAAGAAAAGTCTTGACTATACGTACTTCGTATATTTTATTATACGAATATCGTATAAATGACTGAGATACCGATAAATGAGAATCTTGCCTATTTGCAGTGTCCTTATGCTGGTCGCCCTGCTGGGGTGTGAAGGCGAAATAGCGCCGCCAGCCATTCCACCCAGCAATGTGGACAGCGCTCCTCCCATTCGTGATGGTGCCTATGCCGTCTACGAGACTAGTCGCACGTTTAGCGCCCCTTTGGTTCCTTTGCGCCGCTGGATTGAGAAAGACTCGAAAATTGTTGCGGCTATGGAAGAGACAGATCGCATCAAAAAACCGGTGGCTGTGGTCGTGCTGAAAGGTGATTGGCCCGATGTAAACGCCGTTCG
>JBCCQO010000353.1:0-3819 GCA_039024595.1 Pseudomonadota bacterium
AAACGGCGTCTCAGTACGTCTAGGCCCGCCGCGGCCACCATGGTTTGAAAAAGCGTTCGCTCGACAGGCCAATGCAAGCAGGTGGTCTCTATATTGCCGGCGCTGCCCCAGGCAAGCCACACCGTGCCGACGGGCTTCGCCTCCGTTCCTCCACCAGGCCCTGCAATACCCGATACAGCGACGCCTAGGTCGGCCTCGGCGAGGCTCAGAGCACCTTGGAGCATAGCAATCACTGTCGCTTCGGAAACCGCGCCGTGCGTGTTCAGCGTGTTTTCTGGTACCGCGAGGAGCTTGGCTTTCATCGCATTGGAGTAGGTGACGAATCCGCCGGGAAAGACTGCCGAAGAACCCGGCGTTTGAGTGATCATCGAAGCTATTTGTCCTCCGGTGCAAGACTCTGCGCAGGTGAGCAAAAGTCCCTGCTCCTCGGCCAGACCGATGACGCTCTGCGCCAGTTTGCAATCACCTTCGCCGATGATGTGATCACCAATTAATGCGTTGAGCCGTTCTCGACACACCCGTCGGGCGGCCTCCGCGGATGGATCTTCGATAATGAGCTTGAGTTCGAGCTGGGGCGCACCCGCGCGAAAGCTCAAAGTTACGCTCTCCGGCCAGTCTGGTATTCGATCGCTGACCAGCTGCTGTACCGTCGACTCCCCAATACCGAAAGTTTGAATACGCATCGTGTCTCGGTTGCTAGTCACGGCAAAGCGGTTGGCGAGACGCTCTTTCAGCTCCGGTAGCATCGCTCTCAATTCCCCTGGTACACCCGGGGTGCAAAGTACGAGGCAGTCTTCCACTTGGAGCGCGAATCCAACGGCGCTTCCGACCGGATTGGCAATCAGGTCAACGCCGCGGGGGAGATACGCCTGCTTACGATTGGCATCGTTCAGCACAAGCTTCCGTTTGGCGCACCACTGCTGCAGGTGCGCGAGCGCTTGCGGATGCTCCTCTATCGGTTCTTTCGCAGCCTCCGCTAAAACTTCTGCGGTCAGGTCATCATTGGTCGGGCCCAAGCCACCGTTTACGATGACCGCGTCACACGTTTTTGTAAGCTGCGCCAGCTCGCTAATCAGCGCCTGACGAGAATCTCCTAGCGTGACCCGTCTAGTGGGTGTCAATCCCAAGGGCGAAAGCTCTTGCGCGATCAGTGACGAATTTGAGTCGACCGTGTCGCCGCTCATCAATTCGTCGCCGGTTAATAGTAGCTGTACGTTCGGTATTGATCGCAATTTGGTCAAGGTCTCCGGCTGATTGGGGTGTTACGGGTACGGTAGCACAGCTCCTAAGGGCAAACGCTGCGCTTGTCCCGCGAGCGCTAGCAAAACCTTTCACCTCGACGAATGACGTCATTGAAGAGCTGATTTCGTTCGAAGGACTCAACGCAAGCTGACAGCGTCATACCCCTTGGCTACACTTTCCCGCTTCTTGACCTTCTCTTATTGGAACTCTCATGAAGCGTGTGGTGTTTAACCAGAAGGGCGGTGTTGGTAAAACCAGCATCACGTGTAATTTGGCAGCCATCGATGCGGCGGAAGGACAAAAAACGCTGGTTATTGATCTCGATGTACAGGGAAACACCACGCACTACCTAGTCGGTGAGATTGATGCGGAAGCTTTTCCAGCCGAAGCCCAGGGCGTGTCTGGTTTGTTTAAGCAAACAGTAGGCCCACGACGGATGAGTAAGAATCCGGACGCTTTCGTTTGGGAAACCCCCTACGAGAACCTGTTTCTCATGCCCTCTAGTCCACTGCTGAGCGAACTGGAGCGAGAGCTAGAAGCTCGCTATAAAATTTATAAGTTGCGGGATGCGCTAGCGAAGCTTGATGAAGAGTACGACAGGATTTATATAGACACTCCGCCGAACTTCAACTTCTATTCAAAATCGGCGCTGATCGCTGCAGATAGGGTCTTAATTCCGTTTGATTGCGACAGTTTTGCTCGTCAAAGTCTCTACGCACTGATGGACAACATCGCTGAGTTGCAGGAAGACCACAATGAGGATCTTGAGGTCGAGGGAATCGTCATTAATCAGTTCAACAGCCAAGCTCGCCTGCCGACTACCCTAGTCGAAGAACTCAAGGAAGAGGGGCATCCGGTGCTTGAGACCTATCTCAATAGCTCGGTAAAAATGAAGGAGTCGCACTATCAGCATCGTCCGCTAGTGGATCTTGCTCCTTCTCATAAGCTAACGCTGCAATATCGCGAATTACACGCGGAACTCGGCTAGATCGGTCTTTCGACGCAAAACAACCACCCGCAGAGTAATAACCTTAGAAAAACTCGATATTTCTCAGCCCGTCGTGCGCCGAGCACAATCCACACTCTCGCAGAAGGAACCGTTTTCGATGAGTGTGTCCAGACCGTTTGCCCAAGTGTCTCGCGATCAAGTGTCCCGCGATCAGACCGAGAGAACTTCATATGAAGGTTCTTATGAAGATTCTAACGAAAAGTCTTGCGAGGAGACGGCCCGAGAGCGCTATAAGGCTGGCGTTGAGTCACTCAGTGGCGATGTGTTCGCCGATCCAGACGCAGCTGCCATTGGCAGCTTCGACACGGTCCTTGACGATCTCGCTTCAGCAAATGACCAACTCGCCAAAGCTAGCGCTGAGCAAATAGTCCGCTGGGTGGCGCAGCAGGGTGGTCCGATTATGCTGAGTACCAGCATGGGGTCGGGTTCTGCCGTGATGTTGCACTTGATCGCTCAGCATGCCCCTAATGCAGACGTTGTGTGGGTAGACTCCGGTTACAACACGCCCGATACCTACCGTTTTGCGGAGACGATACAAGAAGAGCTGGCTATTAAGCTGCATGTCTACACGCCGCTAATGACGGCAGCGTACAGAGATGCGGTTTACGGTCCGATCCCGCTCGTCGATGATGCGGAACGCCATAAGGTGTTCACCCAGCAGGTGAAGCTTGAACCCTTTGAACGTGCTATCCGCGAATTGGCGCCTCGTATTTGGCTGACCGGGATCCGCTCCGAAGAGAGTGACTACCGGCGGGGTCTAAATATCCTTACCAGAGACAGCAGGGTCGACTTGAAAGTCGCGCCAATCTTTCAATGGAAGGAAATCGACGTCCAACGCTATCTTCGCTGCCATAAGCTTCCCGATAATCTCAACTACTTCGACCCCACGAAAGTATTCGCTGGTCGCGAATGTGGCTTGCATACGGCGGCCTGATCTTTCGCGAACCGCTCACTCGTCGAGTCCGGGGCGAGTCGACATCATGCCTTGGCGCTTATGCCGCTTTCTTTGGCCGCACTTTGGCGGCCTTTGGGAGGTCCCTTGGAATAGGTGGCACAAGTGGCCGCAGTGAACCATACTGAAGCCATGGCTGAAGCCGTTCACACACTACATCCGGTCGAGTCTCGGCCGACGCTGCCTCTGCTAGAGGCCCGCCAGCAGCTCGGGGGATTGCTTGCTGGCGAATCGGATCTCATCGCAAATGCGGCCAATATGAGCGCTTTTGTGAACGGAGTTCTACCGGATCTCAACTGGGTAGGCTTTTACCTTTTGCGTGACGGTGAGTTGGTCCTAGGCCCCTTCCAGGGGCGCCCTGCCTGTGTACGCATCCCGCTCGGGCGAGGCGTTTGCGGGACGAGCGCGCAACAACGGCAAACCTTACGAATCGCCGACGTTCACAGCTTTAGCGGGCATATTGCCTGCGATATTCGTTCACGCTCAGAACTGGTCATACCGGTGCTTAATGGTGACGAACTCGTCGGTGTTTTTGACTTAGATAGCCCCATCGAGAATCGCTTTTCCCCCGACGATCAAAACTATGTAGAAGAACTCGTCGATGAATTTGTGCGGA
>JBCCQO010000354.1:0-3793 GCA_039024595.1 Pseudomonadota bacterium
ATGAGGACCTCGCCGTAGAGAGGATTAGATTTCCTTTTGACAGCCCAAGTTCGCTGCGCAAGCAAGCGATGTTGCTACCGCCATCTCAACGCATACTATGGATAGATGACTGCAGCGAAAACGCAGCGTTCGCGCTTGATTCAACCCAGGTAAAAATAGGCCTATGCATGGCACTAGGAACCACTGCGGGGACGGCGAACGAGGTCCATCAACTACGCAATGGCGATACGATTCCGTTTGCTGCCTTAAGGCAAGCGCCGGCTTTGTCTGACGGTCTTTAGCCAACGTTTGGCTGAGCGATTGGGCGCCGTCCAGAAGTAGCGCGCAGGTTCTGTCTCTTTGCAAAAACTCCGCGATCAAATGCGGTTATTCTGACTCGGGTCTCGCTCAAGTCTCGCTCGAATCTAGGACTTACAGGCCGCACGCCAACGGCGAAGGGACGTTATGATGAGAGCGAAAACGCTCAGGCACACAACGGCGATCCCAATCAGGTAGGGGGCGTATTGTCGCAATAAGACTGCATAAGTATTTTGATTTAACTGCACATAGGGATCGTAATCCTTGGGCAATTCTATGACGCCATTCTCGGCAGCGTATTTCTCGTATTCGGCCAGCATTTCTGTCTTCGTCTCAGGGTAGGTGTTTGACAAATCGTTCGTTTCACCCGGATCTTGCTCAAGGTTATAGAGGCGCCACTCCGCATCTCCGTAGGGGAGAGTGTTGCGGGTAATTTTATAGCGGCCTTTAAACAGCGCAGAATTCCCGCCTAACTCGAAGCCGACGGAATCGTCAGCACCGTATATCTGGTCGGTTGTTCCGACGAGCAGAGGAAGAAGACTGCGACCATCGACGGGCTGTACAGAAACGCCCGCCAGTTCAGCGATCGTTGGCGCTATATCGACTACGTAGGAACGCGCGTGATTAAAAGATTGCGGCGCAATACCCGGCCCACTGATTATGAGTGGAACACGCATTCCCCCCTCGCTCGCAAAGGTTTTAAACAGATGTCCCGGTCCCGCTGCCGCGCTTGCCCATTCCGCGCCAATGCCGAGATTACTGCCTTCTTCCCCAAGGGTTTCCAGTTTGTCGTTATACCCGTGCTGCTCCATCCAAAGGCGAAACCTCTCGTCCGAGTTCGGATCGGCGAATTCCGGACCATTGTCAGAGGTGACGAGAAAAACCGTGTTAGCGAAGTCGCCAACTGATCTCAGATAGGCAAGCAAGCGGCCCACGTGGAAATCCATTGCTTCGAGCATGCCGGCATTGACCATCATCCGTCGTTCGTAGTGTGCTTTTTCTTCCACGGACAGCTCTTCCCAAGCTCGCAGTGTGTGGGGAACCGCTGGTGAAATTGAGTCCTCTGGGACCAAACCCAGCTCTTTGGCGCGCTCAAGTCGTTGCCGTTTCACGACGTCCCAGCCCGCGGCATACACTTGCGTGTAACGTTCGGTGAACGCGCGCGGTGCCTGTACGGGGATGTGGATCGCCTGAAAGGGCAGGTAGGCAAAGAAAGGCCGATTTCGATCTCGACTTTCTAAATAGCGAACCATTTGATCGACGAGAAATTCAGATGAGTAAAAGTCATCGGGAAGTGTTGCCGGTTCACCATCTTCAAACCACGGCGCATCCGCATAGAACGGCATAAAACTCTTTTGCTCATAGTTATCCGCGCCAGAAGCATCTAGCGTAAAGGATCTATCGAAGCCGTGATGGTTCGGCAAATCACCTGGGCCGTGACCAAGATGCCACTTTCCGGTCATGAATGTTTGGTAGCCGACAGCCTTGAGTCGATCTGCAATTGTCTCGACTTCGGGTAATAGGCGTTGACTGTAAGCGGGCGATGCACGCTGCGCCTCCGTCATGATTTCTGGAAGTGCGCCCACGCCCGCCTTGTGGCTATTGAGTCCGGTCAACAGCATCGCCCGCGAAGGCGCGCACATGGGCGAGGTGTGATAGTTACTAAAGGAAACGCCGGCAGCGCTAAGCGCATCGATGTTAGGCGTACGAGCCTCCCCGCCGAAGCTGGAAAAGTCCATTAAAGCCGCATCATCCACCAGGACCACGACGAAGTTCGGCGTTTCCGCTTGGGCGACGCTTAGCCACAGATAGATCATCATCCCGAAAACAAATCGGCTCATAAGAGCTAGTCGTTGCAATCTCAAGTCCTCATTAGTCATACGCTAGCGTCTTACCAAGACGGCTCTCGCCTGATCGCTCCTTTATTGGCACAGATGAGGCGCTCTCACACGCTGGTCACCGTAGGTCATTCGTCTGCGTAGGGTTGGCTCGCGCTAACTGACCCCAGTTCTTTCGCCCGTAAACCGTGCCCCTTATCATTTGTAAATAATTATCGTTTACAATCCGCGCGCGGAGCCCTTAAATTCCGGTTCCAGAATACGGGGGAATAACGTGAAGTATCCAAGCCGATCGTCGGTCGCTGAGTTGCGCCTGACGTGCACTGCTCTGGTCCTAGCAGTGATCACCTTTAGCAATACTAGCATCAGCCAAGACACCGAGAAGGGCGCTCCAGACAATGCTCCACCGGAGCTAGAGACGATCGTCGTGGTTGGCGAGAAGATCGAGCGAAGTTGGAAAGATACCTTTGGCAGTGTCGGTATTGTCACCGCAGAAGACTTTCTTGACTACGACATCTATGACACCCAGACCGCTTACAATCGCTTGGCTAATGTACGTGCTTTTGCTCAGGGATCAGGAAGCAACAGCATTACGATTCGGGGGCTCAACGCGGACGGTGTAACCCAGCCGTCAAATTCTGCGGCGTTGATATCCGTCGTTATCGACGGTGTTACCCAGTCTAACGAAGCGCTCCGCCGCGGCTCCCGAGGCCTCTGGGATGTGGAGCAGCTTGAGGCCCACCGAGGGCCTCAATCAACGACTCAGGGCCGAAATGCACTGGCGGGCACGGTCAATATCCGCTCAAAAAATCCAACCTTTGATCCGGAAGCGAGCGTTCGCTTTCGCTATGGAAATTTGGATCGCGGCGAAGCGGCGGTTGCGCTATCGGGCCCCGTTATCGACGAAGAGTTGGCCGTGCGCTTTAGCGCGTCCTATCAGGAAAAGACCAGCGACATCCGTATCGTCGATCCTCTGAATGAGCCCGAGCGGGAAGATGAGTACTACAACATCCGAGCCAAGGCTCTCTATCAGCCGCAAGCGGTGGAAGGCCTCGAGGTACTCTTGAGCTACAACCGCACCTTTGACTCGCCGGCTTCTTCTAACGTATCCGGTCCGGATTTTTTCGATCGCGTATTTGCTGCGGATTCTCTGTTCACCGAAGCTCGGGAGATCAAAAACGACAACTACAGTGCGGATATTTCTTACAAGCTAAGTGATCAGTTCACCCTTCGCTCTGTCACAGGATTTCTCGATGCTGATCTTGCTGTCGATAGCGTTCCCGGTAGTGATTACTTTCGAGACGATACGCGGGTAGATAGCGATCTCACTCAGGAGATTCGTCTAGAACTCGCGGAAGGAGAGAGTCGGTTGTCTGGTGTTGCTGGTCTGTTCTACGGATCCTTCGAAGGTGATACGGATACCTTTATCAGCTTCAGCGGATTTACCATTCAAGCAGGCCGTTTCCAGAACGAAACGGAGAGCTGGGCCTTGTATTCAGACCTTCGCTACCGGGTGTCCGATACGGCTTCCTGGACCGTTACCTCCTCGCCGAACAAAGTCTCGGCCACCGCGTTCTGGCTAACTGTATCGTCGAGGTAGCGACCACCAAAAAGGACGGAAACCGTATCGGACACCCGGTAGCGAAGGTCTGCATACA
>JBCCQO010000355.1:0-3789 GCA_039024595.1 Pseudomonadota bacterium
ATTATCTTGGTACAACCATGGTCAAGGGACTGGTGTTGCAAAGTGCGATAACGCAGGTCATGCAGTTTGAAACGGATGTACAGAAAGCGGCCTATATGCGTATCTGGCGATCCAGCTACGTCGCCAGTGCCGCTGCCCAGTCCTACGCGCAAGCCCTTGACTGGTCCAATCCCTCAATTTTTGCAACCCGGGCTCTGCTCGTGAACGTGGGTGACCTCGCGCTGATTTCTTCGCGCCCTGATTTGGCCGCAATTTATGCTCCCAAGACCACACTGCTGGATCGAGTCGAAGGCCAGCAACGAGAGATGATGACCAATTCAGCCGTGTTGAGTTCGATGTTGGCTAAACAGTGGGGCTTACCGGAAGATCTGTTTACCGCGCTGCGCTTTGCTCTTACACCCTTGAGCTGGGAGGTAGCAGACGCTGAACGTAGCCCAGAGCAGAGGCAAGAAACGCTGTTGCTTTACATCGCCTGCCGAATCGGTGATGCGGTTGCGTATCAAAGCCTTAAAGAGGTAGATGAGTTCAAGCTAGTGGATGAAGACTCGCTAGATCTGTT
Organism: Pseudomonadota bacterium; assembly: GCA_039024595.1. Classification (GTDB taxonomy): domain Bacteria; phylum Pseudomonadota; class Gammaproteobacteria; order Pseudomonadales; family Halieaceae; genus Congregibacter. Next base: position 560 of record JBCCQO010000355.1, read on the forward strand.
CCAGATTCCGGCTTACCTAAAGCACTGCGAGCTCACATCCTTGTTGTCGATAACGCAAGATCGAAAACACAATCGGAGAGCTCAGCAGGCGATCGCCAGCTTCGCTGGTTAGAGCCCTCAAGTACCGGTCGGGCTAAGCGCATCGTCACTCCGTAATAGCTTTGCAAAATCATCGAAGGGCATGGGTCGCGAATACAAAAAGCCTTGGAACTTGCGACAACCTGCTGCTACTAGAAATTCGTGCACAGCCTGCGTCTCTACGCCTTCCGCAATCACCTCTAACTCGAGAGTGTGAGCCATAGAGACAATCGCTCGGACAATGCTCGCGTCACCGGGATCACTGAGTACATCTCGAACAAAGGACTGATCGATCTTTAGCGTATCCAAAGGCAGCGACTTCAAGTAGCTGAGCGACGAGTATCCTGTCCCAAAGTCGTCGATCGAGAAGCGAACGCCGTGTGCTCGCAGAACCTGCATCTTCGACACGGTGTCCTCGACATCCGCGATCAATAAACCTTCGGTGACCTCGAGCTCGATAAGACCCACGGGCAGGTCTTGAGTGCGCAGCGCAGCGAGTACTTTGTCGGTGAAGTTCTTGGATCGAAACTGTTGCGGGCTGACGTTTAGTGCAACGGAAAAATCCTGATCGACGCCCTCTTTCGCCAGGCTCGCTCCAAGTCGACACGCCTCTTCTATCACCCAGTCGCCAAGGCGATAAATTAAGCCGCAATCCTCGGCTATAGGAATAAACTGATCGGGAGGTATAAATCTTCCGTCGAAACGCCAGCGAAGCAGCAGCTCCGCACCGCAGATTTTCATCTGTTCGTTGTACTGAGGCTGAAGAAACAGCTGCAGACCTTCTCCGGCGTCCAGGGTCGCACGGAGCTGCTGCTCAACGCGCATACGGCGAGCCAAAGCTTCCTGCATGTCGGATACAAAAAACCGTAGCGTATTGCGACCGTCATCTTTTGCCCGATACATCGCGGTGTCGGCATGCTTCAGCAAGTCTTCTACGTTCTGCGTATCCCCGTCGAGCAGGCTTACACCAATACTCACGGTTACGTGAATTTCATTACCGCGAATATTTATGGGTTGCTCTATAGAGCGCCGCAATTCTTCACCGCGCCTTCGGACTAGTGCGATAAGTGAGTCACCCTCTCCGGACAAATCCGTCAGCAGAGCGACAAATTCGTCGCCGCCGAGCCGAGCTGCTGTGTCCTCATCGCGTAGCAGCGCCCGCATGCGGTTTGCGATTTCCACTAACAGTTCGTCCCCAACGCTGTGTCCAAGGGAATCATTCACTCGCTTAAAGAAGTCCACATCAAGGAACATTAACGCGGCTTTGCTCTTTTGCCTTTTTGCGCGGGCTAAGGCCTGACTTAGTCGATCTTGAAGCAGACGGCGATTTGGAAGACCGGTCAACTCATCGAAGAGTGCCTGTCTTTGAATGGTTTCTTCTGCTCGTGATCGAAGGAGCTTCATCTCCAAGCCTTCGACTACCGTGCGATTGATTTGGCGGGCAAAAACGCTCAGAAAAACCAGATACGCGAACGCGACGGTGGCCATCACACCGGCATCCGCGTTGCCGATACCGACCAATCTGGTAATCAGCGGGGAGAGCGCCACCACCAAGAACAAGATGCTCGCCTCGGCAAACGCGGCCGATGAAATAATGCTTCCCGCACACATACCCGCGACCAAAAACGGGACAATTGACTGGCGCAGCATGCTACTGGGATCGTAAAGAAAAAATCCCATAACGCCCCAGATCGATCCGCCCAAGCAGGCCCCTAGCAGGGCCTGACGATACCAGTAGGCTTTGCGCTCTTCCCGTTGGCCGGGAGTCTGCTTACGGTAGGCAACGAGTATCCAACTGCGATAAGCGACTATGATGAGGCTGAACACGCACCAGCCAGTGACCTGTTTCTCAAATCCCCCCTGCCAGAACAGGAATGCAACCAGGGCAATGTTGATCGTAACCGCGATGCTGGCGGTGAAAAGTGACTCGTAGTACAGCGAAATTCGCTCGATGAAAACGCGCTCGGTCAACTCCGCTGATGCGGCGCCCTCAGTGCGCGAACCCTCCGGAGTGTCGATTTTCATGAGAGAGGCACTCGATTCATCTCCACTTTGTAGCGAAAACTTATCCAAGACCAGCGATTCTTCGCTACCTCAAGCTGAAGCTCACGCTCATGACCGCACAGAGAGTGCTTTCAGCAAGGGGTACTGTAAGATGTTTGTTAGGTTTGTACCACAAATTGGCACATCCGGATTTAGACTGACCTAACCCGAAAGTTCTGAGGATACAGTGGTTTGCGCGGTCGTTTCAGAGCGCTACTCCTTATCGCGGAAGTAAACACCGGTCGATCCATCGCCAAGCCTGGTCGCCAAAGTGAAGGCATACCCGAGTTTCTCCGCAACGCGGATCGATGGGCGATTAGCTTCGTCGATAAGGCAAAAGCTCTTGCTTATGGAGGCTTGTTCATCAAGCCACGCGAGCGCCGCTTTCATACCCTCTGTCGCAAGCCCTCTCCCCGCTTGACGGGAATCCAGCAACCAACCCGCTTCTGGATGGTCACTATCGAAGCCGTCCAGCCCCCTTTTAAAGTCGGCAAAACCCATCTGGCCGATATAGCGCCCAGTGAGCCGAAACTCGACGGCCCAATAGCCAAAACCCAGAAAATCCCAAAGACCCGAATAGCGCAGCAGCCGCATCCAAACGTCATTCCGACTTAACGGCGATCCCGTGATATGACGATACACCGGTTCTTGAGACCAGATCTGAACGGCGGCTTCAAGATCCTCTCGATGATGGGGTCGTAGGATGAGCCGCGGAGTTTCTAAGCGTGGGACAGTGCTCACAAAAGCAGGTCTACCTGTAGGCGCGATCCGGTTATTATCCCAGCTCTGGTGGCCCGGAGGGAACGCAAGCACGATGTTTGATCCGATGATCGCGCAAATGAGCAGCACGGTCTCAATCTGCCTGCTCATGGCCGCGGCGATGGTTATCGTCGCAGCGCGAAGTATTAGCTCAAGCGCGGCGGTGTCCTTCGCGATTGCCTTTGCGTCTACCGGGATCGCATGGGCGATTGGGCTACAAACGCCATTCCAAGACGGACTGGCGGGGATCAACTTACTCTCGATTAACTTCTTTGGCGCGATTGGGATGGCCGCAATGTGGTCGGGCTTTTGGTTGCGCTCAGGGAGAGAGGTAAATTGGCTGTTTATCG
>JBCCQO010000356.1:0-3774 GCA_039024595.1 Pseudomonadota bacterium
GCGATTCATCCGCCATCGGAGTCTCATCCACATCTGGGGCCGCTGTTTCGAAGGAAATCTGCAGCCGTTCGAGTAGCCGCTTTCGATAGGGCGAAGTAGACGCGAGGATGAGCCTCTCGCTGGCCGGGGAATTCATCGTGAAGTTTTTCCTAAGCGTCGGGTTTGTAAAGAATTTTTTGACAAGCCCGTAGCTCGTCACTATAGTGCGCCGCCATGCCGGCCAACCCCCCTCCGCAGCGAGTAATTGTTCGTAAGGCGGTGAGCCGCAGAGCCGCTTATAGCGGCGTGCTCGGGGTAGCCGAATTGCCAAGTGTAGCGAGTGTATTAGACCCAAGCACCGCCGGCGTTGAGGCCAGCATTTGCTTTGCGGTTGACGACGAAGGTAGGTCGATCGCACAGGTCAGTGTGAGCGCTCGGGTGACCCTTGAATGCCAGCGTTGTTTAGAACTGTTCTCCACAACGCTTGAGGCGAACAGCACATTAGGTTTACTGGTCAGCGAATCGCAAGCCAGTGAGTTGCCGGAGAATTACGATCCCTGGGTAACCGCGGAGGAAGCGGATCTCTGGGAAATGATTGCCGAGGAAGTCGCTTTAGCGTTGCCAACGGTGGCATACCACGCGGAGCAAGATTGCTCGCAGAAGCTTCGGGAATTGAGTGAGACACTCAGCGAGAAAGGGGATGGATCTGCAGACGCTAATCGATCCAGTCCTTTTGATGTTTTAGGCTCTTTGTTGCGTCCGGAAGCGGGCGGGACAAAAGATGTGGAACCAGACTGAGCCTTAGATCCGGCAGAACGCTCGCACGAGAATTCAGACTAGATACGCATTTGTTAGCAGGAGTTAAAGAGTCATGGCAGTACAAAAAAGCAAGAAAACCCGTTCTCGTCGCGGCATGCGTCGATCTCACGATTCACTTGGCGGTTCAACGCTGTCCGTTGATCAAACGTCTGGTGAGACGCACCGGCGCCACCACGTGACTGCGGATGGCTTCTACCGCGGCAATAAAGTCGTCGAGACCGACAACGACGAGTAGTTCTATTCGCTCCCTCAACGAGCTACCCAGCGTTAGCACGCGGTGCGTGCGAGCTTGGGTAGCTTGCACACAAACGGCGGCCGGAGTGTAGATCCCGACCGCCGTCGAAATCCTCATTTTGAAGAAACTCAACCAGCAATAGCTCCACGCGAAATACGACCGTGATACGTGATCTAGCTTTTTTATTTCCGGGGCAGGGGAGTCAGCGTGCCGGCATGTTATCGGAAGCGGCTGCGCGCTTTCCTGTGGTGGCAGCGACCTTCAGCGAAGCCTCTGATGCGCTCGATTTCGATTTGTGGGAGCTGATCAAATCTGGCGACGCGACCGCTCTCAATCTCACAGAAAACACACAGCCCGCTCTCCTAGTTTCTTCCGTAGCTCTTTGGCGTGTGTGGAAGGAACAGGGTGGGGCGATACCCGCCGCTATGGCAGGTCACAGCTTGGGTGAATTCTCCGCGCTTTGCTGTGCCGGTGCGCTTGGTCTCGCCGATGCAGCAAAATTGGTCCGTGCTCGAGGTCAGTTTATGCAAACGGCCGTTCCCTTGGGTGAGGGTGCGATGGCTGCGATTCTCGGTTTGGGTGACGAACAAGTACTTGCGATTTGCGACCAGGTAGCTGCGGCAGAAGATACGGTTGTTCAAGCGGTTAACTTCAACGCGCCGGGCCAGGTAGTTATTGCTGGCCGCAAGGACGCGGTGGACATCGCGATCGAGAAGCTTAAAGGCGCGGGTGCAAAACGAGTCATGCCGCTTCCCGTTAGCGCCCCGTTCCACACCAGTCTGATGACCCCCGCTGGGGAACGTCTGCGCGAGGTGCTCGACGGTCTCGAGCTTTCTACTCCTGGAATAGCCGTACTCCATAATGTTCACGGCCAGTCCGAGACAGATCCGTCGAGAATACGAGAACTATTAGTTGAGCAAATAGCATCACCGGTACGCTGGACTTTTTGCGTTGCAAAGCTCAGAGAAAGAGGTGCCTCGGCCTTTGTAGAGTGTGGTCCTGGAAAGGTCCTTGGAGGACTGTTGCGGCGGATTGAGAAGTCGCTACCGTGCCACTACCTTGAAGACCCTGATGCCTTACTGGCGGCGCAGGCTGACCTCGCTGATCGATAGGCAGCACAAGTACGCAGTCCTGTTTTAGTTAGTCTAGCGGCGGCAAGGAGAATAAGACGTAATGGAAAAGAGAGTTGCCCTGGTAACCGGAGCAAGTCGCGGTATCGGGCGCGCCATAGCCGAACATCTGGCTTCAGCGGGTCATACGGTCGTCGGTACGGCCACCACCGAGACCGGCGCACAGGCGATAACGAGTGCTTTGGCGTCGAGTGGTGGACTGGGAAAAGCGTTGAACGTCACCGATCCGAACAGCGTTTCTCAGCTACTAACTGAGATTAACGAATCCGCTGGGGCCCCTTTAATCTTGGTTAACAATGCGGGAATCACCCGCGACAACATCCTGATGCGGATGAAAGAAGATGAATGGGACCAGGTAATCGATACGAACCTAAGTGCTCTGTATCGACTGTCTAAGGCTGTTCTGCGCGGCATGACCAAAGCGCGTTGGGGCCGCATCGTCAATATCACCTCGGTCGTGGGCGCAATGGGCAACGCAGGCCAGAGCAACTATGCGGCGACCAAAGCCGGTGCAGCGGGTTTCACTCGTGCCCTGGCACGGGAGGTCGGAAGTCGAAACATTACGGTGAATGCGGTGGCGCCGGGGTTTATCGACACCGATATGACTCAGGCGCTTGCGGAGGACCAGCGTGCCATGATGCTGTCGCAAATACCTCTGGCACGTTTAGGTGCACCGGAGGAAATTGCGTCCTTGGTGAGTTTCCTTTGCGGTGATGGTGCGGGTTACATCACCGGTGAGACCATCCATATCAACGGTGGCATGTATATGGCTTAAACAGAAGCCTAATCTAGGGTGTATTACGGATTGAAAAAGTTCGGTAGACTTCGCGTCTGCCCGGTTTTGTTGGGACATCACGTGCCCTTCTCAGGAGAAAGCTACAAAAATGAGCAGTATTGAAGAACGCGTAAAAAAGATCGTCGCCGAGCAGCTTGGCGTCAAAGAAGAAGAGGTTCAAACTGAGGCTTCCTTCGTAGAAGACCTCGGCGCCGACTCCCTCGACACCGTCGAGTTGGTCATGGCTCTTGAGGAAGAGTTTGAAACCGAGATTCCCGACGAGGAAGCGGAGAAAATCACGACAGTTAAACTGGCGATTGATTACATCAACGAAAATCTCGCTTGATACCCGCTTCATAGCGTTAGGCACGGCTTTGCGCCGTGCATCCAACAGGAAAGCCGTGTCTGTCACTGGATAGCGCGGCTTTTCTTTTTTGTGACAATGTTGACAGTGTTTAGGTGAGCGGGCGTATCGACGCATGCTCCACATCGCTGTGGTTAGCCATAGCGGGTGCAGACTTAGACTATCGGTGTGAGTAGCTGTAGGAGTTGCTGTTGTGAACGGAAGGCGAGTAGCAGTTACAGGACTTGGCTTAGTAACGTCGGTTGGTCGAGACGTAGCGACCACCTGGGCGGCAATACAAGACGGTCGGAGTGGTGCTGCGCTGATCAGTGCTTTTGATGTGTCGGCCTACAGCACTCGGTTCAGCGCGAGCGTGCGCGACTTCGATGGGGACACTTATTTTTCGCCCAAAGAGATGCGCAAGATGGACGTGTTTGTTCAGTACGGTATGGCTGCTGGCATTCAGGCGTTCGAAGATTCTGGTTATGAAGTA
>JBCCQO010000357.1:0-3765 GCA_039024595.1 Pseudomonadota bacterium
GCAAGCTCAATCTGGGACACAAACAGTCTAGTGATCGTCGTTGCCCCTCGGAAGCGCCCCTCTTAAGTGCTACCAGAAAGAGTCCCGGGTACGAGTCCCGCATGAACGGTCAAACAAACCAATAAAGAATTGCCCGTCGCTGCGAGCGATGGGCTCCTAGCACAACTCCTTCACGCGACCGTTTCTGGCGGCTGAGCGATATAGTGCAATCTCCGCACTCCCATTAGACTGCGTAGCAGATCGGTGTGGAGGCAGGCGACCTCATTGTGCGGGTGACGAAGGTGAGCAATATTGGATAGCAATCACGAAGCCGTGCTTCTCGCTGCGGGGATAGCGCGTTGGAGATATCATCCTGCGAATGGAGAGCTAGAGCTCAGCGAGTCCGCTAGACAACTGCTCGACGTTAAGCTCGATAACGTCACCATCACGCTAGAGCTGATTAGTGCGCTTCGTGTACCCGATGGGTCTGACCCTTTGCGGCAAGCGCTGAAGGATCTCGAGCGGGAACCGACCACTCGCAGCGTCGAGTTCCGCGTCGACCTTCCCGGCCGCGGAATCCGCTGGCTACGAGCGATCGGTTGTTCTTCCCAGGAAGAAGACTCGTTTCCGCTAGCCATCAGCGGTATTCTGATGGACGTTACCGTGCAACGCCGGGCGGAACAGCTGCACCAAGCTTTCTTCAATCAGCCTAACGGAATGCACATGATTGCCAGCCTAGATGGCGTCATCGAGCTGGTTAATGACGAGTGGACTGACTGTCTGGGCATCCCAAAGGAAGAACTCCTAGGCCAGCCTCTCCTCACCTTTCTACACGATGACGACCATGAGCTTGCGAGGACAAAGGCGCAGGGACTCGAGACAGGCGTCGGTTCGTTCCACTTAGAGAATCGCCTTCGTCATCGAGACGGGAGCTATCGACTGCTTTCCTGGTCGTTTACCGTGTCCCAGGACGATCATTTCATGTATGCGGTCGCCCGCGACATTACCGAAGAGCGCCAGTCGCAAAACCGCCTGACTGAGGCTGCCGCAGTCTTCGACCACAGCGGTGAGGGCATTTGTGTGATTGACCTTGAGGGAGAGGTACTCGACGTGAACGAGGCTTTTTCCCGGATTACCGGCTACCCGCGCGAAGAAGCGCTGCGGATGAACGTAAAGAGCCTTCGCTCCGGTCGCCACGACCAGGCGTTCTACGATGCCTTGGAACAGTCGGTGGCGAGAAGAGGCTTCTGGCGCGGCGAAATTTGGAATCGCAATAAAGGCGGAGATGTTCACCCGCAGCTTCTTACACTTACGCAAATCGATTCGGAACCGCCGCGCCGTATTGCAATACTCACAGACATCCGCCAGCTAAAAGCAACGGAGGAACGGCTTCAACAGCTCGCTCATTTCGATCCGCTAACGGGCCTGGCGAATCGCTATTTGATCAATGAAAAGCTTGAGCAAAGCCTGAGACGGGCAAAACGTACTCAACAAGGCGTGGCCGTGGTTTTTGTCGATGTCGATGCCTTCAAAAACGTTAACGACAGCCTGGGCCATTTAGCAGGTGATCGCCTTTTGCAGGAAGTCGCAAAGCGGCTAGAGCAAACGCTGCGTGAAGCCGACAGCATTGGGCGGATTGGTGGGGACGAGTTTTTGCTGGTCCTGGAAGATATCGGCTCAAACGCGGATGTCAGCTCAATTGCTGAGAAACTCAATAGGAGTCTGCGGGCTCCAGTATCGATCGGCGAGCAAGACATTTCCGTGAGTGGGAGCTTGGGCATTAGTGTGTACCCAGAGGATGGCTTGAGTGCGCAAGAGCTGATGCGCAATGCGGATGCGGCAATGTATAACGCAAAGGAGCACGGTCGCGATACCTATCGTTTTTACTCGGAGCAACTCACGAAAGAAGCGTACCGCCAAGTCCTCCTCGACTCTGCGCTGAGAGAAGCGCAGGCTCGTCAAGAACTGACACTGGTGTTTCAGCCTCAGTTTGATGTCGTGAGGGGCCAGTTAATCGGTGTAGAAGCGCTGCTCCGCTGGCATCACCCACAGCTCGGTAGCGTGTCACCGGCACAGTTTATTCCCCATGCGGAACGAACAGGGCTGATTAGAAGCATAGGACAGTGGGTGCTCGAAAGCTCCTGCCGACAAGGGGCGCAATGGCAAGCAGAAGATCACGACTTCGGAACCATAGCGGTCAATGTGTCGGCCTCCCAGTTTCATGATGAGAGCTTCGTGGAACAAGTTCAGCGCGTGTTGAGCAAAACGGGGCTCGCACCGACGAAGCTCGAATTGGAAATCACCGAAGGAGTCCTCGCTCAGGATACGCACGGGCTTATCGAGAAAATGCAGATTCTCCGCTCCATCGGCGTCCGCTTCTCTATCGATGATTTCGGAACGGGCTACTCCTCTCTGAGCTTCCTGAAAAAGATGCCCTTGGATCGGCTTAAGCTTGATCGCTCCTTCGTGGATGAGGTCACCAGCGATGAGAACAACAAGATCATCGCCTCCGCAGTAATTGCCCTCGGCGCTGCTATGGGTCTTGAGGTCGTTGCCGAAGGTGTCGAAACGAAAGCACAGGAGACGGTAATTCGGGCTATGGGTTGCAATAAGATGCAGGGCTTTCTCTACGGCAGGCCCATGAGCGGCGAAGAAGTAGAGGCTCTTTTTTGAGCAAGTAGCAAAGGGAAACGGCGCCAGCTCTTTGCGGATCTGAGCGACACCGGCCTAGAAGTTCCAACTTTGCGATAGTTTGCACCTCGCAAGAGACAGACCGTGTTGTACCACCCTCACTCTGGGCGGATACTGTTTCCCACAAGAAAGTTTTACATCAGGGGTCTCTCAATGAAAAAGAACTTGCTGCGAATTGCAGCACCGGTTCTAGTTATCGCTCTCGGCGTTGCTTTAGTGTTCGTGCTGAAGGCGACCGCACCGAAGCCGCAGACTGACGAAGCCCCACCGCGACCGACAACCGTTTATACCCGAATCGCCGAGAGTACGGACGCGACAATCATGGTCGCAACGCAAGGCCAAGTGCGTGCTCGAACGGCAATCAGCCTCACCGCCGAGGTAAGCGGGCGGGTGATCAGTGTAGGCGATGAGTATGTTGAAGGAGGCGAGTTCGATAGGGAGACGGTGCTCCTGGAAATCGATGACAGTGACTATCGAGCCGCTCTGCGCCAGGCAGAGGCCCAGGTAGCAGCAGCTGAACTTGCAATACAACAAGCACTCGCAGATGCGGATGTCGCCGAAAAGCAACTACGCAACATCGCGAATCCCTCCGCCCTGTCGCTGAAAAAACCGCAGATTGCTGAAGCCCGGGCTCGTAAGGAGGCAGCAATCGCGGGCGTAGAACTTGCTCGCCTCGATCTGGCCCGTACGAAAATCACCCTACCGTTCTCAGGCCGCGTTGCCGCCACCTCAGTCCACATCGGGGAGTACGTGACTGTGGGTAGCCAGTTGGGGCAAGTGTTCTCTATCGATCGAGTTCAGGTACGTCTGCCGCTCACCAATCAGCAGCTAGCCAGCTTGGGACTGCCTATCGGCTTTACGGCAGGGAGCCAGCAAAACCCAACAGCGATCGACTTTTCTGCCAACGTTGCGGGTCAAGTACAAGCCTGGACTGGATACCTGCTGGGTATCGATGCGGCGATTGATCCTGAGACGAGGCTGATTTACGCGACCGGGGAAGTAGAGGATCCCTATGGGACGGGCGCTTCCAGTAATGCCATGCCACTGGCAGTGGGTTTGTTCGTCGATGCGAAAATCGCAGGTAAAGCCGTCACC
>JBCCQO010000358.1:0-3754 GCA_039024595.1 Pseudomonadota bacterium
AAGGAACTTAACGATGCTGGAACGGCTTTTTGTTTATGGCACCTTAGCGCCGGGTAAACGCAACCACTTTATGTTGGAAGACATTCCTGGGAGTTTGCAACCGGCCGCACTTCAGGGGGTGTTAATAAATGAGGGCTGGGGTGCGCTTCATGATTGCCCAGGGATCGTTCCCGACGAGACGGCTGCCTTTGTAGATGGTCAATTGTTTTCCTCACATGAACTCAACGTCCACTGGGATGCCCTGGATGAATTTGAGGGCGAAGACTATTCCCGAAAAGTCGTAATGGTGCGACTCCAAGATGGAAGTTTTGTCGAAGCCAGTGTGTATGCGGTGCAAGTGTGAATATGAATGTGCATATGAATAGGAATGTGAGCTTAGCTGGTCCACTGGCCTCTAAGGTCTCGCCGATTCTTTGCTGGAATTCTTTTACTGATTTGCTTGGGTTGGTGAATCCGAAGCTTCCCTTCGCATAGGTCAAGCGGACCAATGATAAGCCGATCAATAAACAGGAGTCGCCGATGCAAGTGTGGGTAGATGCCGATGCTTGTCCGGTAGTTATTAAGGAGATCTTGTTTCGTGCTGCGATGCGAACCGAGATTCCGCTTACGCTAATTGCCAATCACACGATGCGGGTGCCCAGTTCACCATGGATTCACTTTCGGCAGGTTCCTTCGGGATTCGACGTTGCCGACAATGAAATTGTGCAGCGTGCGAGTGCAGGCGACCTGATCATTACGAGCGACGTGCCTTTGGCGGCGGAGGTCATTGCCAAAGGTGCTCATGTGCTTAGCCCCCGCGGTGAGCGCCTGACTAAAGACAATATCGGGCCTCGCCTCAATATGAGAGATTTCATGGATAGCATGCGCTCCAGCGGGGTTGTCACGGGTGGGCCGCCTGCCCTAAATCAGAGTGATAAAAAGGCCTTCGCCGGTGAGTTGGATAAACTGCTCGCTCGAGCAAAGAGCAAGCGCTGAGCTTCCGTCTGGTACATGCGTACGCTCACAAGCAGCTTCAAACGGGTAGGGGATGCAGCGCATTATCCGGCTAGTTGATGTTCGATTCGGGTGCTTGAGCTAAATTCTCAACCCTAAACGCTTCCAGCTGAGCAATCGCGTCGAGAAATTGCGTAGTTTCCGACAAATCGTGACGATATCTGCCGCAGAATATCAAGACTCAAAAAGACGATAGTCTCCGTGGTACAACTCGTCCTCTTCTATTTCTTGAGATAGGTTTCTACTGCCCGATGTTGGTATTCGATTTAGATGGAACCCTCAGCGACCCGGGCGAAGGGATTTGCCGATGTGTAAATCACGCGCTGAGTCTGCAGGGCGAGCCTCAGGCGGATCACGAGCAGATCAAGGCGCTCATTGGCGGACAGTTAGACGATATCTTTAAGGCGCTGGTACCAGTGGACCACGCTGTGAATATAGAGCGTTTGGTTTCCGACTACCGGGATCGGATGAAATCGGTTGGCTATAGCGAGAATGAACTGTATGTAGGGATCAGCGCCTTTCTTGAAAAAATGCGTGAAGAATCTGTGCCCATGGGTGTTTGTACGTCAAAACGCAAGGATATCGCAGAGCAGGTGCTCGCTTACCTTGAAATAGCGCATTGCTTTCAGTTTGTGAGCGGTGGCGATGTCGGTATTCATAAAGGCGCACAACTCGCGCAGCTGCTCCAAGAGCAACGTATCGATCGGCAAGCCGTAATGGTAGGCGATCGCTCGATGGACGTTCGAGCGGCGAAGGAGAACGAACTTCGCGCGGTGGGCGTGACTTGGGGCTTCGGAACAAGTGAAGAGCTCGCCGACGCCGGTGCGGATTTCGTAGCCACGGCGGTAGACGATATCGAAGGTGCTTATCGCGCTGCGCAAGTGTTGCGAGTCGATTCGAGTCGAAGTGGATCGCAATAGGCTTTGACGTGAAGGCGCTCGTATATACCAAGTATGGCCCACCGGAAGTGCTCCACCTTGCGGAAGTGGCCAGGCCGCTAGCGAAGGAGCATGAGATCCTCATTCGTGTTCGCGCGGTCGAGGCAACAAAATCAGACTGCGAAATGCGCAGCTTCCGCTTTGCGGTCGACTGGTTCTGGTTGCCGCTTCGCCTAGCGTTTGGGGTGTTTCGCCCTCGCCATAAAATACTCGGTGGTTACTTTGCTGGTGAGATCGTCGCCTTAGGGGAGCAGGTAGAAGGTTTTAGCGTCGGTGATGCGGTTTACGGGTGCACTGGTTTAAAGTTCGGCGCTTACGCTGAGTTCTTGAGCCTGTCCCAGCGTGCCACTGTGGCTCCAAAGCCATCACGAATGAGCTACGCACAAGCGAGCGCCGTACCTCTGGGTGGACTCAATGCCTATCACTTTATAGAGCTTTCCGCCTTGCAAGCGGGGGAATCGATCCTGGTCAACGGAGCGGCCGGCAGTATCGGTGCGCACGCGATTCAAATCGCGAAGGCTAGGGGCGCTCGCGTAATCGCTGTAGATGCGGAGCACAAGCGAGACTTCGTGATGGCCTTGGGGGCGGACGAGTTTGTTGACTACCAAAACCAAGGTGTTTCCTCCTTATCTGGTCCCTACGATGTAGTGTTCGACATGGTGCCGGGAAGCTCCTACGCTTCTTTAGTAGGGCTGCTGTCGTCCAGCGGGCGTTACTTTTGCGGCAACCCTAGGCTGATAACGATGCTCCGCTGCACGTTGACTCATCTATTCTCAAAGCGCTCAGCCAGTTTCGCGTTTGCAAAAGAGACGCGTGCGGAGCTGTGCGCGCTCACCGAATTGATCGAGGGTGGATTGGTAAATCCGATCGTTGAGCGGGTTTATCCGATGGAAGATGCCGCTGTCGCTCATAGTCGAGTAGAAGCGGAAGAGCGTGTAGGCGCATTGGTGCTCAGTTTTAATCCGGCGAGCGCTAATGAACTCTGAATGTGTTTGTCGCTATCGCGAAAGCGAAAGCAAGAGGTGCTAAACGATGGCAATGCAGTTTGAGCAGCTCACCGAAGAGCATCAAGCGTTCATTAAAGAGCAAGCCATGTTCTTTGTTGCCACCGCCGATACAGAGGGCTATGTCAATTTGTCGCCGAAGGGCATGGACAGTTTACGCATTGTCGATGAGCGGAGGGTTGACTGGCTGAATTTGACCGGCAGCGGCAATGAGAGTGCGGCGCATGTGCGCCGAACCGGTCGCATGACGATCATGTTTTGTTCCTTTGGTGAGAAACCACTCATCCTCCGTCTTTACGGCCAAGCAAAGGTTATCCATGAAGCGGATAACGAATGGAATGAGGCGATTTCGCACTTTCCCGCTTTCACCGGAGCGCGGCAGGTTTTTCGGGTGGCCTTGGATATGGTGCAAACCTCCTGCGGTTATTCGGTTCCTAAATTTCAGCTGCTCGAAGAGAGAAGCACCCTCACTGATTGGGCCGACAGCAATGGTCGCGAGGGAATCCGTAGCTATTGGGCCAAGAAAAATCAACGCAGCTTAGACGGCCAAGAAACCGGCATTGCGGCAAGTCTCGGCGCTGCTGGCGATCCCGGGGCACGCCCTGCGCATCAAAAAGTGAGCCCTGCGGATCCGGAAGCTACGAGCGAATCCTCGTGAGCAAACAACTCATAAGCAGCGGCTCTCCCTTTGAGCAGGAGATCGCCTACTCCCGGGCTGTGGCCGACGGCGGCTACGTGTTCGTGTCCGGAACGACCGGTTACGACTACCAAGCGATGTCCATTTCGGAGCACGTTGCGGAGCAGGCAGAACAGTGCTTC
>JBCCQO010000359.1:0-3741 GCA_039024595.1 Pseudomonadota bacterium
GACACGGCCAGCAAGCGAATCGGAAAAGCACCAAGTAGATATGGGTCCGCTCCTGGCTTTTTTACCGTGTCGTACACCGCAAGCATGGGTGGATGAAGCCGCGCGTTCGGAAAACTTGCCTACCTTGCTTGTCGACCATGCGAACTGCGAAAAAAAGGCGGCTGCAACCGCTTTGAATTTGATGTTTCGCTACATTGAGCACGGGGCACTGTTGCAAAAACTGTCCCGGCTAGCTAGAGAAGAACTCAGGCATTTTGAACAGGTGCACGACATTATTGAAGCTCGTGGCTTGGCCTATCCGCAACTATCGGCGTCTCGCTATGCGCAGGGGCTGCGAGAACTTGTCGATAAAAATGAGCCTGGACGAATCATCGATACACTACTGATTGGTGCGATCATCGAAGCTCGTTCCTGTGAACGGTTCGCAGCACTACTGCCGGTTCTAGACGGTGAACTGGCGAAGTTCTATCAGAGCTTACTGCGTTCTGAAGCGCGCCATTTTATGGACTATCTCAACTATGCGGAGAAAATCAGTAACCCGAAAGAAGTCGCTCGTCGACTCGAGCCGCTACTGCAGCGCGAGAAGGAGTTGATAGAGAATCCTGATTCGGAATTTCGATTCCATTCAGGGCCCCCAAGTGCGGTCTCGTAGCGATAGCGAAACCTCGATAGAGCTTCAATAAATAATCATAAATTATTGTTTATATTATCTTTATTTAGATTTATAGCCCCGTCCTTGAGCTCGATCCACCACGCGTAGCGATCCCAGTCACCCAGAACCCATCGTTGACCGAGTTCGTGCTGATGCTGATTCGGACGATGCGTATGCCCGTGAATGATCATCTCGCACTGATGCTCGGTCAGTGCTGCATCAATATCGCTGAGGGTTACGTCCATGATGTCTTCAGCCTTTCGGCTACCGGCATGCTTGCTGGCACCGCGCAGTTGCTGCGCCAGCGCGCGTCTCGCTTCCAAGCTTTGGCTCAGAATCTGTTGCTGCCAATCACTGGAGCGAGCAAGAGCGCGGAAAGCCTGATACTCGTGGTCTTCGGTACAGAATACGTCGCCGTGGCTCAGTAAAACCCGACGCCCATTCCAGCTTAGGACAGTGGGATCCGCTAGAAGTGTGGCACCACAAGCATCCGCATAAGCATTTCCCAATAGGAAATCACGATTGCCGTGCATCAAGAAGAGTTGTGGCCCAGCGGCGGCAAATTGACTTAGAAGCCGTTGGACTTCCTTAGCCAGGTCCGAATCGTCATCGTCACCGACCCAAAACTCAAACAGATCGCCAAGAATGTACAGGGCTTCGGCGTCAACGTGCGCCCTAAGAAAGCGTGCGAATGCCTGAGTAACCTGAGGTCGATCTGCGTCAAGATGCAGATCGGAGATAAGATAGATTGAAGCGGTCACTCAGGCTTTAGGAGAACGCCCTTAGGCGGAGGCGCCTTCTTCAGCGTCGTCTTCAACGACGACCGACTCGATCAGCACCGGCTCCTCCGGTACATCTTGATGGCCGGCTCGAGACGTGGTGGCAACGGCGCGAATCTTGTCGAGGACGTCTTCACCCTCGACCACCTTTCCGAACACCGCGTAGCCCCAGCCTTGCATGGTCTTTGCGCTGTGGTTTAGGAAGTCGTTATCTTTGACGTTAATGAAAAACTGAGCCGTCGCTGAGTGAGGATCCATAGTGCGTGCCATGGCTACGGTGCCGAAGTCGTTTACCAGGCCGTTATCGGCTTCGTTCTCGATTGGCTCTCGGGTAGACTTTTGGCGCATTTCCGTATCGAAGCCGCCGCCCTGAATCATGAAATTGTCGATGACTCGATGGAAAATCGTGCCATCGTAGAACCCATCTTTAGCGTAGGCGATGAAGTTCGCCACGGTCGCGGGCGCCTTCTCCGAGTCCAACTCGAGTTTTAAAGGGCCATAGGTTGTGTTGATAATCACCATCTAGCAGTTGTCCTAGGTTGTCCATTAGATGCCTCGTGGACGTCTTTCAACCATCCCTTAGCGAAGCGGCGGCATGGTACGCGTTTTAGCGCCAAGTTAGTACTGCTAACGATTGTTTGGGCAGAATATTTCCCTCACGCTCGCGCTGCCTCGCAGCTATACTACGCGGCTTTTTTGGACGGGGATTTGTCGTTGGAAACTGCCGGTTCTAACAACTTCTTACGCACTATCATCAAAGATGATATTGCCGCGGGTAGAGCGTCCACCATTGTGACGCGCTTTCCCCCGGAGCCGAATGGTTACCTTCATATCGGCCACGCTAAGTCGATCAGCGTTAACTTCGGTCTGGCGAAAGAATTTGGCGGTATCTGTCACTTACGTTTCGACGACACAAATCCAGAAAAAGAATCGCAGGAGTACATCGACGCCATTCAGGCTGACGTACGGTGGCTTGGCTACGAATGGGAAGGCGATGTGCGCTTTGCGTCTAGCTATTTTTCCCAGCTCTATACCTGGGCCGAGCACCTCGTTGAACAAGGCAAGGCCTACGTCGATGATCTGTCCCCCGAGGACGCTAGGACCTATCGCGGGACGCTCACTGAGCCAGGCAAAAACAGCCCCTATCGAGACAGGAGTGTTGCGGAGAATTTGGATTTGCTGAGACGGATGCGCGCCGGTGAATTCGAGGATGGAGCGCGGGTGCTGCGAGCTAAGATTGATATGGCACACCCGAATATGAACATGCGCGACCCAATACTCTATCGCATCCGCCACGCTAGCCATCACCAGACTGGTGACACTTGGCCGATCTACCCAACGTACGACTTTGCCCATGGTCAAGAAGATGCGATCGAGGGGGTCACCCATTCAATTTGCACCTTGGAGTTTGAGGATCACCGACCGCTTTACGAGTGGTTTATCGAGAATCTTCCCGTGCCGAACAAGCCCCGCCAATACGAGTTCGGGCGGCTAAATACCAGCTATACGGTCACCAGTAAGCGAAAGTTAAAACAGCTTGTCGATGAAAAGATTGTCGGAGGCTGGGACGACCCGAGAATGCCGACGATTGCTGGGATGCGCCGTAGAGGCTTTACGCCGCAAGCGATTCGACATTTCTGTGAAATGGTGGGCACGACACGCTCCGACGGCGTTGTCGATATCGCTATGCTGGAGCACGCAATTCGCGACGATCTTAACCAGCATGCCCCGCGGGCCATGTGCGTATTGGACCCTTTACCAGTCACCCTGCGTAATTTCGCGTCCCTCGAGGTGGGTTCAAACCAGTTACTGCAGGCACCAGCTCACCCCACCAACGAAACGCTGGGAACACGGGTCCTGTCTATTTCTTCCGAGGTGTACATCGACGCGGGTGATTTTCGCGAGGAAGCAAATAAGAAGTTTAAGCGCTTGGTTCTTGGCAAGCGCGTCCGTCTTCGTAACGCTTACGTGATTGAAGCCGTCGATGTCGAAAAGGATGCCTCCGGGGCCATAACGCGAGTGATCGCGGATGTGGTCGCAGACACTTTGGGAAAGGACCCGGAAGACGGTATTAAGGCCAAGGGTGTGATTCATTGGGTTGATGCCCAGACAGCCGTCCCGGCCACGGTACGACTCTACGATCGCCTGTTTACCGATGAGGCGCCGGATAGGGGTGGGGCTGATTACATGGAGTTTCTGAATCCAGCAGCACTCGTTGAAGTCAAAGGCGCCTTACTAGAGCCATCTGCAGCAAAGGCAGAAGCAGAGCAGCGTTTTCAGTTTGAACGAGAAGGCTACTTTGTGAGTGAC
>JBCCQO010000360.1:0-3731 GCA_039024595.1 Pseudomonadota bacterium
CCGGAACTCGGTTCCGAAGTAGCAGCACCGCTGCGCAAAGTAACAAAGCAATCGGGAGCTGGTGTTTGGAGATTCGAGCTGCCCACGTTAGAACCAGTACCGAAGTAATGATAAGCGCGCTGGTGGACAGGGGACGGACAGTTGAATCTAGATCGGGAAGATGAATAGACCAGTAGCCCAGCGCACGCCATAGCTTGTCGAGCAAATACTCGGGGACAAGCAGCAGCTTGGTTGAAAACTCTGAAAATGGCAGCAGTGCTACCGCAATAAGGAGTAGCGGTACCACGACCGTAGTCACCATCGGAACCACCAGAAAATTCACAAGGGAACCGAGGCCGGCGGCACTTGCAAAGAAGAAGTAGCTGAGCGGCGCCATTCCAACAATGAGATAGGCTTGAAGTTGCACGAAGGATCTCAGACGTCTCAGCCAGCGGGTTTGTGTACTTGCAACTCCGCCTTGGATCGCGGTGTTTACGTACCAAAGGTTAAACCAAAGAATGAGTGCAACCGCGCCAAAGGACATCCAAAAACTCGATCCTAGAACAGCAAAGGGGTCGAAACTCAGGATAACGGTGGCAGCAAAGCACAAGGCTTTTGTGCCCAGAACAGGCCGGCCCCACAAACTCGGCGCGAGCGCGCAAACCAGCATAAGCAATGCCCTACGAACCGGCAGGGAAAACCCGGACAGTAGCGCATACCCGGTCGCCGCGAGCAGAGTGATGATCAGCGGTAGTATTGCCCAGCCCTGAGGGACGGAGCCAACTAACATCGCCAGCCGAAGGCTCGCACTGCTTGCAGCCCAAACGAGTCCCGCAACAACTGCCAAGTGCAGCCCAGAAATAACAAACAAATGCGTTAACGCAAACTGGCGCAACCGGAGCCAGTCATCGGACGAAAGAAACCGCGAATCACCGAGCGCTAAAGCGCTTGCGAGTGCTCTCGTGTGTGAATAGCGGAGCTCTTCTCGAAGCCTAGAACCCAATGCGGCGCGCAGCTGCTGAAATGTCACCAACAGACCGGTTTCGCTTGCCGGCACCGGGTCTTGGTAGGCACGTACAGAACCGATCGCATGAACGCCCTTGAGCATCTCGCGCTTTGACCCGGTCATGGCCAGGGGATTCACCGTGCCCCAGGGCCTTCGCATTCGAACTTGCGCCCTCAGTTGATCACCGACTCGGAGTTCCCGCTCGACTCGCTGGGCCGGTACCAGCGGATCGTAAAGATAGAGCACGACTCGCTTTGGCCCTGCGCAGCGTGAGGGGCGCATTTCCGATACTTCCACCACGAGCTTCGTGGCCAATCCCGCACGGCCTTCAACGCTCTGCGGTAACACACTTACGCGGCCCACGAGATCAATGACTTGCCGATTGCAGAGTTCAGGCAACAGACGCTGTTGCCAATTATTGAGCTGAAAGGAAGCCAACGCGGCAAGGGTGCAGGCCAACGTCCAGGTACAGGACCCTCGCCTCTTTAATAGCAATAAGCCAATCGCCGTAGCCAGCCACCCCAGCGCAGCAACGACGGCAAACTGCGGCGGTACGTGCAGCGCCACATACACCGCCGTGGGTACGGCTGCGAGCGCAACCATAGCGTGCTAGCAGCGACTCCCGGGCAAAAGTGTGTCCAAGCCCGCGTTTGCAGTCATTGCATGATCAGCGACGGATTTCATCTGCCAAATTACAGAGTTTGGGGAGTACCGAACTGCTAAAATACCGGGCAAATCGACCATTCAACGCGAGAAAATAAGAGCACTGCTGCAGTGCAACAGGTTTCTTACACATCGCAAACACCAAAAACGAGCAGCCTTCACGGCCCAGCAGAGTGCCCCGACAGACCTTAAAAAACCTCATGCCGACACCGGCTCGCTTACGTGAGTCCGGCGCGCTCGAGCCGCTCGGCGAATGGATCTACTCGAGCAATTTCTGGCATTTAAATCGCTACTCTGCGTCGATGGCGTTCTTCGTCGGCTTGTTTCTGGCCTTTATTCCGGTGCCGGGTCAGATGTTGCTAGCTGCGCTGGCGGCGATTCTATTGCGTTGTAATCTACCCATCGCGGTAGGGCTTGTTTGGATAACCAACCCGCTGACTATTCCAGCGATCTTCTACCTGGCGTATCAGGTGGGAGCATTACTGATTGACGTTCCGGTTACCCAAACCAGCTTTGAGCTTTCCATTGGCTGGTTGGAAAGCAATCTTCTGCGTATCTGGAAGCCACTGCTGCTGGGCTGCCTCTTGTGCGGCCTCTTTTTTGGCAGCCTTGGATACTTTGTAATCAATATGCTTTGGCGGATGCGCGTCGTTCGGCAATGGCGACGCCGGAAGCAATTACGGCGAGTTCAACGAACGCTTTGAAGCACCTTCGCAGGCGCAAGGCGTGCGGCACGAAGGGCAGGATACAGAGCAGCGAGTACGCAGGCGAAGACCGCCACAAGCGCTATCAATAGAACGTCTTCAGTGCGTAAATCCACAGGAATAAACGACACCGGATAGACATCCGTATTCAGGAACTGAAATCCCAAGGCTTTCTCGACGGCGGAAACAAGAGACGGCAAAAATTTTGAAATCAATGCACCGAGCATCAAGCCAATCCCCGCACCTGCAATTCCAATAAATGCCCCCTGTAATACGAAGACGGCGGCAATGTCCCAGGACCGCGCTCCAAGGGTTTTCAAAATCGCGATCGCATCAGCCTGATCCATAACGATCAAAACCAGCGCCGATATCACGTTAAAGGCAGCGATGCCGATGATGGAGGCGAGCAACAGAACCACTAAATCGCGAGATAACTGAATGGCCGTATAGAGATTTCCATGCGTTGCACGCCAGCTGAGCATGAAGGCACCGGGCGGAAGGGCGCGGCGTACCGAGTCGCGATAAGCTTCTACATTAAAGGGGTCGCTGACTCGGATCTGGAGACCGCTGATTAAGATCTCATGCTGCCCAGCTCCGGTACCAGCGCCTATCGCAGACCCTTTCTCAGTCCTTTTCTCAGTTGTTTTCTCAGTTCCCGCTCCAGCCTCATAACGATCGGCAGCCACAAGAAGCCCAGAGAGTTTGGCGGCTGAGGTAAGAGACATCAGCGCGAGTGCTTCGTCGAGTTCCGTGCCGGTATCGACAACCTTCATGACACGAAAGCGCTCACTATTGATCGATCCAGCACGATAGCTATTTGTAGAAGATGCGAGGATGGTCAAGAAGTCGCCTTCTTTAACGCGCAGGCGCTCAGCAACCGAATCACCCAGAACCAGCTCCTGACCCTGCTCAGGAAACGCGCCGAGCGTTACAGAGCCTGGAAGAGCCGGCCACTGATTCAGTCCTAAGCCCGAAATCGCTGTAACACGCCCTCCTCGCAAGACCATCCCATCAAAGCGTACAAACGGCTCAACGCTGACAATACCTGGCTCGTCGTTGAGAATCTTAGCGATCTGCTGAGCGTCGTCTTGCTGTCGGGGTAAGGAAATCGTCATGTGCGGGACCAAGGCCAAGATCCGGTCGCGCATCTCGCGCTCAAAGCCGTTCATCACCGATAGCACGGTCAGCAAAACCGCGGTTGCCAGCACGAGTCCCCATACGGACAAGCTCGACATGAACACGGACAGGTGGCCTTGCCCAAAGCTGAAGGTATAGCGCAAAGCCATGCGGATTAAGTCTCGCGCACGCATTAGGAGGTACTCAACTGGCCTGCCTGCAAGCGCAGCACCTGGTGCATGCGACAAGCGACCGACTGGTCG